>CAYMNX010000530.1:0-2171 GCA_964391905.1 uncultured Rhizobiaceae bacterium | reverse complement strand
TGACGAGCGACACCAGCGTGATCGCGACGATCAGCATCGCCGTGATATTGGCGAGGAAGACGATGCCGTCGCTCGTCCCTTTCGCGACCGCATCCATGGCCGAGAGCATGGGCGCGCCGAGCGTGAGCTCCGCTTCGGCATGAGGATCGTTGGCGAAGGGCACCATCAGCGCCGCGACCGCAAGCCCGGCCGGCGTGCTGATCACCGAGGCGATCAGGATATGCCCCAGCGCGTCGGGGATGACCGGGCCGATGATCGTTGCATAGAGAACCATGACGGTCCCAGCGATGCCCGCCATGCCGCAGGTCATCAAGGCGAAGAGCTCGCCGCGCTCCATCTTCAGGAGGTAGGGCCGGACCAGAAGCGGCGCCTCGATATTGCCGACGAAGATGTGGACGGCGGCGCCAAGGCCGAGCGCACCGCCAATGCCCATCGCGCGCCGCAACACCCAAGCGAAGCCCTTCACGATCACCTGCAGGATGCCCCAATAGAAGAGCAGCGAAGCAAGAGCGCTGATGACCAGCACCAACGGCAGGGCGCGAAAGGCGAAAATATAGCTCGCCCCAGGCTGAGTCTCGGTAAAGGGCAACGGCCCCCCGCCCAAGAAGCCGAAGACGAAGCTGGTTCCGGCGTCGGTCGCGCGCTGCAGCGCGTCGACGCCTTGATTGAGGAGTAGGAAGAATGAAGCCGCGGCAGGAAATTTGACGAAGAGGAGAGCGAGAGCGATCTGGAGCAGGACGCCGGTGACGACGGTGCGAATGGGAATGCGCCATCGATCCTCGCTCAGCGCCCAAGCGAGACACAGCAGCGAAACCAACCCCAAGACCCCCTGCATGCGCTCCAATGAGCCCACCTCTCACGCGTTCGAACATGAACCATGGGCACGCCGATGTCGACAGGCGAGCCCGCACCCGCGCACAGCGCATCTGCTCTTTCGCCGGGGGCTCCATCTATTCCGTCATCGATGCCGTAAATCGGGGCTGTCTGGGGGGCGAGATGCCGGAGTGTCAGAGGTAGATACACTGGCTAATTGCATAATTCCGCTCGGAATCGTGACGCCGATGACACCGACGGGGCGGCGCTTCCCCTCTCAGCCCGGTGCGACGCGACCAATCGAGATTTTTGCGAACCGACCCTCTAAGACTGAGCCCTCATCGGCGCCGGCGATCGCTGCTGCGCCGGCGTTCACCTTGCAACGGGGAATGGGTCTTGCTCTTCGTCCTCTCGAAAATCCTCACGCCTTTGACCGAGCCCGATCTGCTGCTACTCGCCTTCCTCGCCATCGGGCTTCTGCTGGGGTGGACGCGCTGGCGCCGTGTTGGCCGGAAGATCGCGCTCATCGTGACGACGCTGTTCCTCGTCGTCGCCTTTCTTCCCGTTGCCGATTGGGCGCTCGCGCCACTCGAAACGCGCTTCCCCCTGTTGCGCGATTTGCCGCCCCATGTCGACGGCATCATCGTCTTGGGCGGTGCGATCAATGCCGAGCTCAGCGCAAGATATGGAATTCCGAGCCTCAACGAGCACGCCGAGCGCATGACGCGCTTCGTCGCGCTGGCGCGGCGCTACCCCGCGGCCAAGCTCGTCTTCTCGGCAGGATCGGCTTCGATTTTTCCCCACCACCCGACCGAAGCCGATGGCGCGAGACTTCTCTTTTCCGAGCTCGGGCTCGATCCGAGCCGCGTGATCTTCGAGAACCGCTCGCGCAACACTTATGAGAACGCGATCTTCAGCAAGGCACTGGCGGAACCGAAGCCGGGCGAGGTTTGGATTCTCGTCACCTCGGCGTCGCACATGCCGCGCTCGGTCGGAATTTTTCGCGAGGTCGGCTGGCCGGTCATTCCTTCACCCGTCGCTTACAAAACCGGGGGGCCCTACGAGGTGAAGCTGGCGGCTCATTTTCTCCGGCTCGACCTCGCTATGCATGAATGGGTCGGCCTCGTCGCCTATCGCCTGCTCGGTCGAACCGACGCCCTCTTCCCGGCGCCATGACGCAAGCAGCCTGCAGCCGTTGCATTGCTTCGCCGGCGAGCGCGGCAGGACAGAAATGATTTGTCTTCTCGGAATATTCGAAGTAATTAACTATAAGAAGCTTAACAATGCTTAAAATTTTAGATAATTTTATGGAAATTCTACATAAATACTCTTCCAATTAACTAAAAATTTATGCTGCC
>CAYMNX010000529.1:0-9592 GCA_964391905.1 uncultured Rhizobiaceae bacterium | reverse complement strand
GTGCGCGACCGCCAGGTCGACGAGCGCTATACGAGCGAGCTCATCTTCGGCAACGGCCCCGCCAACCAGGCGGATTGGCGCCGCGCCGCGCTGGTGGAGCTCAATATGCGGCTCGCCGGACCGCTGGCGCCGCTGACCATGGCCATCCTGCCCGTCGCCTGCCTTTTGACCGGCGAGTTCAACCGCCGCGGGCAGACGCAGCGCGTTCTTGTCGCCGTGTTTCTTGCCCTGTTCCTCGAAATCATCGATATCGGCCTCAAGAATCTGGCCGCGCGATCATCTTTCGTGCTGCCGCTCATCTATGCGAATCTGGCGCTGCCGCTGCTGATCTCGCTATGGCTTTTGTGGCGCGACAGCGCGCCGCGGCTGCGGCGGCGCCCCAGCCTCCAGCCGGCGGAGTGACCCTTGTCGCCTTGGAAGACCCTCTTCCGCTATGTCGCCCGGCAGTTCTTCGGCTGGTGCAGCGGCGTCTTCCTCGCCATGCTCAGCATCGTCTTCATCCTCGACTATATCGAGCTCATTCGCCGCGCCGGCACGCGGCCCGATGCCGGCCTCCTCGTCCTGCTGGAGATGGCGGCGCTGAAGCAGCCCTATATGGCGCAGCAGATCATGCCTTTTGCCATCCTCTTCGGCACGATGATGGCGTTCTGGCGCTTGACGCGAAGCCACGAGCTGGTGGTGGCGCGGGCGGCGGGCATCTCGGCTTGGCAATTTCTGACCCCGCCGCTTGCCGGCGCCTTTGTCATCGGCGTTGTCGTCGTCACGATCTTCAATCCCATCGCTTCGGTGATGCAGGGCCGCTACGAGCAGCTCGAGAACCAGATTCTGCGCGGCGGCGGCGAGCAGCTCGCCCTCTCGCGCTCCGGCCTGTGGCTCCGGCAGAGCGATGCCGCCGGCAATCACGCGATCGTTCATGCCAACGGCTTTCTCGTGAAGCAGCGCGCGCTGCAGAACGTCATGATTCTGTTCTTCGCCAACGACACGACGCTGACGCGGCGTATCGATGCGAAGGAGGCGCTCCTCAGGGACGGCGCCTGGGACGTCATCGACGGCAATGAATGGCGGCCGGGCCGGCCGCTGCAGTCTTTCGATCGCACCGAGGTGGCAACCAATTTGACGCCGCGCAAGATCCAGGACAGCTTTGCCTCGCCCGAGACCATGTCCTTTTGGGATCTGCCCGGCTTCATCAGCCTGCTCGACAGCTCGGGTTTCTCCTCGCAGCGCCACCGGCTCTACTTCAACGCCCTGCTCGCGCGGCCCTTCCTTTACGCCGCCATGGTCCTGATCGCCGCAAGCTTCAGCCTCAGGATGCAGCGCCGCGGCGGCACGAGCTTGATGATTGCCGCCGGCATCGCAAGCGGCTTTGCCCTCTATTTCATCTCCGACGTCGTCTTTGCCCTCGGGCTTTCGGCCACCATCCCGATCGGCCTCGCCGCTTGGACGCCGACCGGCGTGACCTGGCTTCTCGGCACCAGCCTGCTTTTGCATCTCGAAGACGGCTGAGCCGAATGCGGGGGGACAAAACCTTATGGTTCGCCACCGCGCTGGCGACGATCGTTGCAGCGACGAATGCGGCGGCGCAGCCGCAGCGGGCCGGCAACGCCCCCGTCCTGGTGACCGCGGACGAGCTGCAATACGACCAGGAGCTTGGCCTGACCGTGGCCAAAGGCCATGTCGAACTGAGCCAGGACGACCAAATCCTGCTCGCCGACACGGTCACCTATAACCAGCGCACGGATACGGTCACGGCCTCGGGTCATGTCAGCCTGATGCAACCAACCGGCGATGTCGCTTTCGCCGATTTCATGGAGCTGCGCGACAATTTCCGCGACGGCTTCATCAAGGACGTCCGCCTGCTCTTATCCGACCGCTCGCGCATGGCGGGAAACACGGCGCGGCGCGTCGCGGGATCGCGCATCGAGCTGCGGCGCGGGGTCTATTCGCCCTGCGAGCTATGCGCCAAAGATCCGACCCGGCCGCCGGTCTGGCAGCTCAGGGCCGAGCAGATCACCGACGACAAGGAGCTCCAGATCGTCGAATACCGCGACGCGGTGATGGAAATCTACGGCCTGCCGATCTTCTACACGCCCTATATGTCGCACCCCGATCCGTCGGTGAAGCGCGCCAGCGGCTTTCTCGCGCCGGTCATCGGCTCCGATTCGTCGAACGGCTTCCGCTTCGGCCTTCCCTACTATCTCGTACTCGGCCCCGACAAGGACATGACGTTCCGCCCGATCTTCACCACCGAGGGCGGGACCGTCCTCGACGGCGAATATCGCCAGCGCTTCGCCAACGGCTATTTCAACACGGATACGAGCGTCACCGTCGGCAGCACCAGCATCGACCCGCGCTCCAACATCCGCAGCAATGACCTTCGCGGCCATATTTACGCGGACGGCATGTGGGATCTCACCGACACCTGGCGCGTCGGCCTCAACGGCACGGCAACGACGGACCAGACCTACCTTCAGCGCTACCATTTCCCTTACACGACCAACTACCTGACCGATCACGTCTACGCCGAGAATTTCGGCCGCTCGAGCTATGGAAATATCAGCGCCTTCGCGTTCCAGAATCTCGACCCCAACTTCAGCATCGCCAATCAGCCGTTCGTGCTGCCGGTCGCCGCCTATACCGTGACCACGCCGCCCGATGCGCTGGGCGGGCGATGGGATTTCACCGCCAATGCGCTGAACCTCGTCAAGCGCGACATGCTGAACGAACGGCGGCTATCCGCCGGAACGAGCTGGCGCCTGCCGTTCAATGGGCTGATCGGGGATCGCTTCCAGTTCATGGCCAGCATACGCGGCGACGAATACAACGACGACGTCACGCCTACCCTGGGCTTCCCGCAAAATGGCAATCGGACGGAAGGGCGCATTTTCCCGCAGCTGGGGCTCAATTGGCGCTACCCATTGATCCGCCCGGGCGAGACCATCACGACCCTGATCGAGCCGATCGCCGCCATCTTCGCGGCGCCGGTCGGCGGCAACCCTACGGGAATCGTGAACGAGGACGCACAAAGTTTCGAGCTCGACGATACTAACCTCTTCCGCCCGAACCGGTTTCCCGGCCTCGATCGGGTCGATGGCGGACAGCGCGTCGATTACGGCCTTCATGCGGGCGTCTTCAATCCGACCGCGGGAAACGCGCAGGCGCTGATCGGTCAGAGCTATCGCTTCCAGAAGGAAAGCCCGTTCCCGGCCGGTACCGGGCTCGATCGCCAGCGCTCCGACGTCGTCGGCCGCCTGCAAATCTCTCCCGGCAACGGCTATTTCGATCTCTTCTACCGCGCCCGCGTCGACGGCCAGGACCTCGCCATGCGGCGTCAGGAAGTGGGGGTGAGCGGCGGACCGGCCAATCTTCGCGGAAGCGTCAGCTATATCTCGACCTCGGCGATTCCCGGTCAAACCGCGATCCCGGCGACGCAACAGATCAGCGTCGGGCTTTCCGCCCAGCTGACCCCCAACTGGTCCACGCAGGTGACGCAAACGCAAAATCTGAACAACGGGCAATCGAGCATCAATTCGGCTTTCCAATTGACCTATCGCGACGATTGCATCGCCGTCACCGGCGCCATCCAGCGCAGCGGCATCAGCGTCGGCGATCTGCGCCCCGGCACGTCCTTCGTGCTCTTCGTCGTGTTCCGGAATTTGGGCGACCTTCGCTTGTAGCCCTCGGCGGATGCGCGCAGAGCGGCGGCGTATCGCGCCAACCCCCTTGGGCTTGCCGTCATTTCAGCCTATAAAGACGCTGGAGTTTGATTGGGACGGCGATGTTTCGCCCATGAAGTATGTGCTCGGCCTCATCCTTACCCTCGTCATCGGCGTCGCGCAGGCGCAAGAGACGCGGATCGTGGCGGTGGTCAACAACGATATCATCACGGCCGGCGATGTCGATGCGCGCATGACCCTCATCATGCGCTCGTCGGGCATTCCCGACACGCCCCAGACGCGACAGCAGCTGGAGCCGCGGGTGGTGCGCACCTTGATCGACGAGCGGCTCGAAGTCCAGGAAGCAAAGAAATACAAGGTCACCGTCAGCAAGGACGAGGTCGATAAAGCGCTCGCCAATATCGAGCAGCGCAACAACATGCAGAAGGGCAGCCTCGACCAATATCTGAAAAGCGCCGGGATCCCGCGCCAATCACTGGTCGATCAGCTGACCGCATCGCTGATTTGGAACAAGGTGGTGCAGGGCCGCTACGCCTCGGATGTCAGCGTCTCCGACGCCGAGGTCAATGATGAGATCACGCGCATCAAGGCGGATTTCGGCAAGCCGCAGAGCCATGTCGCCGAGATTTTCCTCGCGGTCGACAATCCGACCCAGGACGCCGAGGTAAAAAGCCTCGCCGATCGGCTGATCGAGCAGATTCGCAATGGCGCCAACTTTGCAGCGCTCGCGCAGCAATTCTCGCAAACGCCGAGCGCCGCGACCGGCGGCGATATCGGCTGGGTAACGCCGACGCAATTCGGCCCGCCGCTCGACGAGGCGATCGCGAAGATGAATCCGGGCGAGATCTCCTACCCGATCCATACACCCGGCGGCTATTACATTCTCTTCCTGATCGAGCGGCGGACGCCCGGCGAACATACGGCCGACGACACGCAATTCAGCCTCGTCGAGGTGGTTCTCCCGCTCTCGCCGACGGCAACGCCGCAGGAGCAGCAGCAGGTCGCAGGACAGGTGCAGCAATTGACGGCCGGCGCCAAGAGCTGCGGCGAGATGGCGCAGATCGCGCGGGAGAAGGCGCCGCAATTCTCGACGCAGATTCCGAACGCCCGCGTCGGCGATCTGCCACCCGAGCTCAAGGACACGGTACTAACGCTAAAAGTCGGCGAGCCGAGCAAGCCCATTCCGGCGCGCGGCGGCGTCGGCGTCATCATGGTGTGCCAGCGCACCGATCCGCCCTCGCCGGTCCCGAGCACCGACCAGGTTTACGAGCAGATCATGCGTCAGCGCCTCGACCAATTGGCGCGCCGCTATCTCCGTGATCTGCGGCGCAGCGCCTATGTGGATATTCGCGGGTGAGCGTGCCGCTTGCGCTGACGATCGGCGAGCCTGCGGGCATCGGCGGCGAGCTGACGCTCAAGGCGTGGCTCGCGCGCGCGCAGCGATCGCTGCCGGCATTCTTTGCCATCGATGATCCCGCCCGCTTGAGGGCGCTCGCCGCAACGCTCGGCTTGAGCGTCCCGATCGAGAGCGTGAGCGGGCCCGAAGCGGCGGGCCTCGTCTTTCCGCGCGCCCTGCCGGTTCTACCCATTGCGCTGCCGCGGCCGGTCGTGCCGGGCAAGCCCGATATCGGCAATGCCAAGGCGGTGATCGGCGCTATCGCCGCCGCCGTCGACCTCGTCAAAGCCGGCCGCGCAGCGGGGATCGTCACCAATCCCATTCAAAAAGAGACGCTCTACGCCGCGGGATTTCATCATCCGGGCCATACCGAGTATCTCGCCGAGCTCGCCGGCGGCGTGACGCCGGTGATGATGCTGCTCTGCCCCGCGTTGCGCGTCGTGCCGATCATCGTGCACCACCCGCTCAGCGAATCGATCAAGCTGTTGCGGCGCGAGACCATCGTCACCGCCGGCCGGATCACGGCAGCGGCGCTCCACCGCGATTTCGGCATTGCGCGGCCGCGCCTCGCGGTCGCCGGCCTCAATCCTCATGCCGGCGAGGGCGGCAGTCTCGGCCGCGAGGAGATCGACATCATCGCGCCCGCCATCACCGCACTCCGCGCGCTTGGCATCGAAGCGACCGGCCCGGCGCCGGCCGATACGCTTTTCCATGCCGCGGCACGCAGCCGCTACGATGCCGTTCTCTGCATGTATCACGATCAGGCGCTGATCCCGTTGAAGACGATCGATTTCGATCGCGGCGTCAATGTCACGTTGGGGCTGCCCTTCATTCGTACCTCGCCCGATCACGGCACCGCTTGCGACATCGCGGGAAAGGGCATCGCCAATCCGGAAAGCCTGATCGCCGCGATCGCGCTTGCCGGCGAATTGGCCGAGCGGCACGCCGTTGCGCCCGCCCGAGCCTGAGCTTCCGCCGCTCAGAGATGTCATCCGCCGCTTCGATCTCGGCGCGCGCAAATCGCTGGGCCAGAACTTCCTTCTCGATCTCAATCTGACGCGCCGCATCGCGCGCGCCGCGGCGCCGCTCGACGCGGCCTCGGTGATCGAAGTGGGCCCCGGACCCGGCGGGCTGACCCGCGCGCTGCTCCTCGAAGGCGCGCGCCGCGTGACGGCGATCGAGCGCGACCCGCGCTGCGTCGCGGCACTCGCCGAGCTCGGCGCCGCCTTTCCCGGCCGGCTCGCGGTGATCGAGGCGGACGCGCTCGAGATCGACGCAGCGAGCCTCGTCCCGGCACCGCGCAAGATCGTCGCAAACCTGCCCTACAATGTCGCAACACCGCTGCTGATTGGGTGGCTCGGCAATATCCGCGCCTTCGAAAGCCTGACGCTCATGTTCCAGAAGGAGGTGGCGCAGCGTCTCGTCGCGGCGCCCCGAAGCAAGGTGTATGGACGTCTCTCCGTGCTGACGCAGTGGCTCTGCGAGGTGACGCTCGTCTTCGACGTGCCGCCGCAAGCCTTCGTTCCGCCGCCCAAGGTCACCTCGACGGTCGTCCGTCTCACGCCGCGGCCGGAGCCGCTCGCTCCTTGCCGCCTCGACGATTTGGAGCGCGTCACCGCCGCCGCTTTCGGTCAGCGCCGCAAAATGCTGCGTCAAAGCCTCAAATCGCTCGGCGGCGATACGGCCGCGATCATCGCCGCGGCAGGCATATCATCCACGGCACGCGCCGAGGAACTGTCGATCGCGGATTTCTGCGCGCTGGCGCGCGCTATGTCTCGCCGCGCAGGCGATTGACGAAATCGGCGAGGCCGAGCTGGCGCACGCGGCGCTTCCGCTCGGCCTCGAGGATGGCGCGCACCTGGCGCACGCTCTCCTCGAGATCCCGATTGACGATCACGTACTCGTATTCGGCCCAATGGCTCATCTCGTCCGCGGATTTCGCCATGCGCGCCTGCACCACTTCGCGACTATCTTGCGCCCGCGCCTGCAGGCGGCGCTTCAGCGCCGCCATGCTCGGCGGCAGCACGAAAACCGAGACAAGATCCTCGCGCACATTGGCCGCGAGCTGCTGCGTGCCCTGCCAGTCGACATCGCTGATGATATCGATACCGGAATCGAGCGCCCGCATCACGGGACCGCGCGGCGTCCCGTAGCAATTGCCGAACACCACCGCGTGCTCGAGGAGCTCGCCTTTCGCGACCATCTCGTCGAATTGCGCGCGCGTGATGAAATGATAGTGCCGGCCGTTGACCTCGCGCGGACGGCGCGGGCGCGTCGTCACCGAGACCGACATCTTGAGCTTGCGATCTTGTGCGACGAGCGCGCGGGTGATCGTGGTCTTGCCCGCGCCCGAAGGCGAGGAGAGAACGAGAAGAATGCCGCGGCGCCTGATTTTTGCTTCGGCCATCGAACCGTTACGGGACGCTATTCAATGTTCTGCACCTGCTCGCGCAGCTGCTCGATCGCGGCCTTGAGCGCGAGACCGATGCGCGTCAATTCGAGGTCCGCTGATTTCGCGCAGAGCGTATTGGCCTCGCGGTTGAATTCCTGGCAGAGGAAATCGAAGCGCCGCCCGATCGCGCCGCCTTCGGCCATGAGGCCGCGCGCCGCGGCAAGATGGGCACTGAGGCGATCGAGCTCCTCGCGGATGTCGGCCTTGGCGATGACAAGTGCCGCCTCGTGCACGAGGCGCTCTTCGGGAAGCGCCGGCACAGCCTCGAGCAGCGCATCGACCAGCGCCTTGAGCCGCGCCTTGATCGCCGCGGGCTGTGCCGCGGCCGACGCTTCCGCCGCTTTCACCAGATCGGCGATTTCGTGAAGGCGCGCGGCCAGCACGCTCTCGAGCCGGCCGCCTTCGGTCGCACGCATCACGACGAGACTCGAGAGCGCGCGCTCGAAGCTCGCCGTCAAAAGCTCGATCTGACGATCGCGCGTTGTATCGTCGGGCGCCTCCTCCGCGCTCTCGAGCACGCCGCGCAGCGCCAAGAGCCCGTCGATGCGCGGCGGCGCCGCCTCGATCTCGGCCGCGAGCTCGCGCGCCAAGGCGGTCACCGCCTCGAGTGCCTCGCGATTGACGCGCAGCGCGCCGGCGCCGACTCCTCTTGCGACCGTCAGCGACACGGTAATGGCACCGCGCCGCAGCTTCTGATTGAGATTGGCGCGCAGCGGCACTTCGAGGACCTCGAACCCCTGAGGCAGGCGGAAGCGCGGATCGAGCGATTTGGCGTTGACGCTCTTCAGCTCCCAGACCCAGCTCAAGGGACCGTCATGTCCTTCGATGCGGGCAAAGCCCGTCATGCTCGCAATGCTCATGGCGCTTTATATCCTTGCCGGAGAGCGCCGCCTAGCCTCGCGCAGCGCGCGATTTGCAAAAGCGCCGTGCGCGTCTCAACCGCCTTGCTCGCTGCGGAGCTTCGCCACGTTGCGATTGTGCTGATCGAGCGTCTTGGCGAAAGCATGGCCGCCGGAGCCGTCGGCGACAAAATAGAGATCGCCGCGATCGTCGGGCCGCGTCGCCGCCCGCAGCGCAGCGAGGCCGGGATTATCGATCGGCGTCGGCGGCAGGCCCTTCTCGAGATAGGTGTTGTAGGGCGAGGCGACGCTCAGATCGTCGTGATTGAGGGCGCGCTTCAAAGGGGCCGCACCGCCCTTGGTCAGGAGGTAGATCACCGTCGGATCGGCCTGAAGCTTCATGCCGAGCTTCAGCCGCTCGATATAGACTCCGGCGATGCGGGCGCGCTCGTCGGAGCGCGCCGTCTCCTTCTCGACGATCGAGGCGAGCGTGACCGCGGCGGCGGGGCTGGGCAGCGGCAGATTCGGCGCGCGTTGCGCCCAAGCTTCGGCCACGGCGCGCTCCATCGCGCGATGCATACGGCTCAAGAGCTCGGCGCGGGTATTACCGAGGACATAGAAATAGGTGTCGGGCAGCAGTGTGCCCTCGGGCGGCTCGGCCTCGATCGTGCCCTCGAGCGCCGGCGCCGCATCGATGAGCGCGACGATCTCGGCGCTGGTGAGGCCCTCGGGAATGGTGAGCTTGTGCCGGACGACCTTGCCGCTGTCGATGAGATCGGCGGCGGCGCGCGGGCTGATCCCGGCGGCGAATTCGTATTCGCCGGCGCGCAAGCCGTGGCCACGGCCCGAGAGATAGGTGCCGAGAGAGAAGATATGGCGGCTGTTGACGACGCCGGCCGATGCCAGCACCCGCCCCACATCGCGCACGCTCGCACCTTTGGGAATGACGACGACCGTCGCGGCCGTCAGCGGACCCGGGCTCGTGTAATCGCGCCAGACGCCATAGGCGACGATCCCGGCGAGCAGCAGAACGGCACCGAGCCATGCTGCTGCTTTCCGAACCCAACCCGGCATCTCAGGGAGCCGGCCCGAAGATCAAAGATGCGTTGGTGCCGCCGAAGCCGAACGAATTCGAGAGCGCGTAGCGCACGCGCTTTTCCTTGGCGCGCAGCGGCACGAGATCGAGATCGCAATTGGCGCTGGGCTTTTCGAGATTGAGCGTGGGCGGCAG
>CAYMNX010000528.1:0-33973 GCA_964391905.1 uncultured Rhizobiaceae bacterium | reverse complement strand
TCGAAGCCGTAGCTCGAGCCGGTCGCGATGGTGTAGGGATATTTCTTTGGATCGATCAAGCTGTTCGAGCCGGTCAAGACAAAAAGCTGCGGGATTTTGCGGCTGTTGAGATAAGGCTGCACGGCGACCTGCGTCGGCGTGCCTTCCGAGCCCGACATCGCCAGGACTTTCTCCTGCTCGACGAGGCGGCGCGTGAGTTCGACCGTCTTCGGCGGCGAATAGCCGTCATCGAGGCTGATGAATTCGATCTTCCGTCCATTCACCCCGCCCTGATCGTTGATCATGTTGAAATAGCCGATCATCTGGCGAACTTGGGGCACCGTCACCGAGACGGGGCCGGACCAGGGAAAAGTATTGCCGAGCTTGATCGTGGTATCGGAGGCACCGGGATCGTAAGTGCCCCCGGCATGCGCGGGCTGTGCCGCGAGCGCGATGGCGAATGTGGCTGTCAGGAACAGGCTCCTCATCGCGATCTCCTCCCTGTCTGTCGGTTATGGCGACGCATCATCGTCGCCTTTTGTTATTCTGCGGCTTCGATCCCGTCCTTGTTGCGAACCACGGCGAGCTGCCGGTGATAGACCTCGGGCCAAGGCCGTGTTTCGGGCGCGACGAAAAAGCCACCGCGAACACGGCCATAAGCTGCGGGCGTCGCCGCACCTGGCGGCAAGGTGCCATTCTCTGCGAGCGCCTTGGCGGCCATGAGGAGGCGGCGGCGCGTAATCGCGATCATGCGGTCGCTGGCGGCGAGATTCTCAAAGGAGCGATCTGTGATATCGCCCATGCTTTCGGTGATCGCCTGATCCTGGATGTGAATATGCTCGATCCCGGTGAAGCTCGTGCTGCGCTGCAATTCGCGATCGATGAAATAGTCGTTAGCGAAGGACTGGACACTGCGGAAGCGGCCGAGCCAATCCGTCGTGTTTGGCTGGATCGGAATGTTATCGCGCGACGAGCCCGGACCGTCTTTGGGGCCGATCATCACAAACATCATATGCGTGTCGTCGAGCGGCACCCACGCGCGCGCGATGCGGTAACTCTCGAACGCGACGAATGGCGCCAAGGTCCAGCAGGGAAAGAGAAAGTGCGCGACGCGCCAATAGGTATTGCCAGGGTCGGCCGGGCGATAGGCGCCGTAGATCGTGCCGATCTCGGTATCTTCAGCCATGTATTCGGGGTCGCGGTGGATCTGACCGAATCGGTTCGGATCGGTTGGCGCGAAATCGCTACTGCCGAGCGAGCCGTAGTGCAGGAAGTTGAGATGCGACGTGTCGATGTCGCCTTCGAGCCCCTGCAGCCAATTGCACTCGCGATGGAGGAAGATGACATCGGCTTCCTCCTCGGGGATGTGGGTCGCGGCGATGTCGGGAAGCGGCGGCGCCACCGCGGCGTTGCCCATATAGACATAAACGACGCCATTACGCTCGGCAGCGCGATAGGCCTTGGCGCGCACCTTGTCGGCGAAGACCTTGCTCGGCGGCAGGTTGGGCTGATCGATGCACTGGCCGGTGACGTCGTATTTCCAGCCATGATAGACGCAGCGAATCCCGCCTTGCTCATTGCGACCGAGGAACAGGGAGGCGCAGCGATGCGGACACCGGTGATCCATCACGCCGACCCGGCCGGCCGTGTCACGGAACGCGATCAGCTTCTCGCCGAGAAGCATGAAGCGCACGGGATCGCCATCGGCTTTGAGCTCGGAGGATTTCAGCGCCGGCAACCAATAATGGCGCATGAGGTTTCCCATCGGCGTGCCAGGGCCGACACGGGTCAGGATTTCTGAATCTTGTAACGACGTCATGGCGTGTCTCCCCACGGCGCGACTCATGCAGGGCGGACCCGCCTGGTCTTGCCGTTTGTGCCGGCCGCGCGCGCTCGCACCGTCGCCGTTAGACCGAATACTATCGATTTATATGTAACGCCCGCAACCACTACCTTGGTAATGAGGCGCCTAGGACCGCCCCGGCCCGACTGCTTTTGATTTGCCCGACGCAAGCGCGAATGGCCGCGCTGCCGGCGGCCAGCGCAAGGAACGAAGAAGGCCGGCGACACCGCTCGGCATCAGATACATCATCGCGATGAGCGCGAAGCCATAGACGGCCAGCGGCGCCGCCTTGGCGACCGAGTCCGCAAGGTTCGGCACGAAGACGACGAACACGGCGCCGAAGACCGCGCCTGAAATCGTGGCGACACCGCCGACGACAATGCCGACCAGAAAGCTGAGGCTCAAGAAGATCGGAAAGCTGTCGGGTGCGACGTACTGCGTCACGATCGCGCCGAGCGCACCGGCGACACCGGTGAACATCGCGCTCACCCCGAAGGTGGTCGTTTTGTAGAACGAGGTGTCGACCCCCATCGCTGCGGCGGCGAGCGCGTCATCGCGAATCGCGACGATGGCGCGGCCGGTACGGCCGCGCAGCAGATTGGCCGCGACAAGATAGAGCGGGGCGGCACAGAGCAGGCAGAAGAAATAGAGCCATTGATCGGCATTGACTGGCAGCAGCGCGGGCGGATTGGGCTTGTCAACGACGATCCCCTGGACGCCGCCGGTCCAGCGCGACAGCATCCCCCAGGTGAGCAACTGCGGCGTCGCAACGGCCAGAGCGAAGGTCGGCAGCGCGAGATAGAGCCCTTCCAGACGCAGGGCAGGCAATCCGAAGAGAAAGCCGGCGACGAAGCAGATCACACCACCGATCGGCACCGTCGCCCAATAGGGAATGCCCGTCCGCTGCAGCAGGATCGCCGCTGTGTAGGCGCCGACCGCAAAGAAAGCGCCGTGGCCGAGCGAGATCTGACCATTGAAGCCGATGAGAAGATTGAGACCTAACAGCGCGATCGAATAGATCACGACCATCGTGAGCTGGAAGGTATGGTAATCGCTCATGACGAACGGCAACGCGACCAGGATTGCCGCAAGCACGCCGGGGATCGCTATGCGTTGCAGCGCAGGCTTCATACGCGCGTGACCACGGTGCGGCCGAACAGGCCGGATGGCCGCCACAACAGCACGCCGACGATAATCACCAGCGCCACCGACAGCTTGATCTCCGTGCCGACAATGTACGCGCCCGCCAGATTCTCGAGCACGCCGACCATGAAGCCGCCGAGTACCGCACCCGGCGGGCTGTTCAGCCCGCCCAGCAGCGCCGCTGCGAAGGCGTAAAGCAGAATTCCGCCCATCATGTTCGGATCGAGGTAAAGGATCGGCGCGGCCATCATGCCGGCAATCGAACCGACCATGCTCGCCAGCCCCCAGCCGAGCGCTATCACCCAGCCGACGCGGATGCCGACCAGCTTGCTCGAAACTGGATTGAGCGCCACGGCGCGCATTGCAAGGCCGAGGCGTGTGAAGCGAAAGAAGACAAAGACCAAGCTCAGCATGGCAAGAGTCACCGCGATCATCCCGAGCTCATGCGCCGACATGAAAGGGCTGGCATACCAAGCATCCGAGGGAAATGGGCTTGGAAAACTCTTGAGGTCGTAGCCGTAGATCCAGCCGGTGATGCTGTTCAGAATGAACAGCATCCCGACGAAGACGACCACCACCGTCAAGATCGGCTTGTCTTCGATCGGTCGAACGACAACCCACTCGATCGCAGCGCCGATCGCGAACGACAACACCAGTGTCATGGCGAACCCGGCCCAGTAGGAAAATCCAGCCTCAATCAGCGTCCACGCGATATACGTCGAAAACACTGCCAGCTCGCCCTGGGCGAAATTCACGTGATGCGTCGCCTGGTAGATCATCACAAGCGCCAGCGCGACGCTCGCATAGAGACAGCCGGTCGCAAGTCCCGATAGCACTTGATGCAGAAAGTTTTCCAAGCGCCTCCCCAAGTGCTAATCCGGTTCTGTGCCGGTCTATTGTAGTGCGAGTCTCGGGCGTGGCTTGTTGAGTGGAAAGCCCGCCGGCACGCGTCACGATCGATATCCCGTCGCTCCGGTATGTTCGCCCATCGTGGCAAGAGGGTCAATCCGATGGCGAGGGACTGCTTGGTAGCCCACCGACCGCGCCCCCGTGGCCGGTTTGGGCATATTTTGCTTGTGTGAAAGCGCGGCCCAACTAAGCTGTTCTGCTATGACTGATCACTCTTTCCGAGTTGCGGTTGTCGGCGCCGGCATGTCCGGCCTCTACATGGCGGAGATGCTGCAGCGTCGCGCCGACGTTGCCTTCACCGTATACGAGAGAGCCAGCGAGGTTGGCGGCACATGGCGCGACAACACCTATCCAGGGCTATTCGTCGACGTGCTGTCGCGCCAGTACGAGTTCCTCTTCCAGCCCAATTATGACTGGTCGCGCAAATACGCGCCGCAGGAAGAGATCTTCGCATACATGAAAAGGGTCGCGCGCCAACGCGGCTGGTACAGGCACATCCGATTCAACACCGAAATCGTGGCGGCGCAGTTCGATGCGGCCAGCAGCAAGTGGCATCTTAAGACCGCCACCGGCGAAACCGATACCGTTGATTTTTTCATCGTCGCCACGGGCTTCTTAGCGAAGCCCGTCTATCCCGACATCGAGGCGCGCGAGAGTTTCGCGGGGAAGGCGTTCCATTCGGCGCGTTGGGATCACGCCGTTCCCTACGACGATAAGCTGCGCTGGGGCGTGATTGGATCGGGTTGCAGCGGGATACAAATCACGGAGGCATTGGCATGGAAGAACGTCAACGTGACGCAGTTCATCCGTCGCCCTCAGTGGATTCACATCCGCGAGAATCCCCACGCCACCTGGTGGGAGCGCATGAAGCTGCGCCTGCCCGGTCAGTACCAGAAGAAGCAACGCGAACTGTGGAATTTCATCATCGAGGCCGATACGTGGCGGCTGCGGCCTGGGCCGCAGCGCGAGGCGATGGAACGCGAGTTCCGCTCTTATCTCGACGTAATTCGCGACCCGGCGCTGAAGAGGAAGCTTACGCCGACCTATCACCTTGGCTGCACGCGTATTCCTAAATCCGACCAGAATTATTATGAGGCAGTGCAGCGCCCGAATGTCGCGATCGAGACTCGCAAAATCGCACGCATCGTGCCCCAAGGCGTCGAGCTCATCGATGGCATCGTGATCTCCCTCGACGTGCTCGTCTACGCCACCGGGTTCGACACACACACCTACATGCGGCCGATGCAGGTGTTGGGGTTGAACGGCATCTCCATCGACGAGGTCTGGAAAGATAACGTCTTTTCCTACGGCGGGGTTGGGGTGCCCGGCTTTCCCAATATGTTCCTCCTTTACGGTCCCTTCGCGCCGCTCAACAACGTACCCGTACCGATCGGGCTTGAGCACGAGATAGGCTACATTCTCCGGCTGATGGACGAGGCGCGCCGGCGCGGCGCGGCGGTTGCACCTACTGCCGAGGCGACAGAACGATTCCGCGCTCGCATACGCGCGGCCTTACCTGGCACGGTCTGGGTCGGCTGTAAGAACTGGTATTCGGACCAGGAGGGCACGCCGATCCTATGGCCCTTGCCTCAAGACCAGCACGCGGAATTTTTTGCAGAACCCCGGCTGGACGATCTCGATTTCGTATCCCGTCAATGATGGCGGTGCCCTAATCGACCATCGCGTGTCGGCAAGAGACACGATCGATGGGGCCGTCGCCGGGCTGTGAGCCTTGGCAATGGTAAGCGTCGCCGATACACTTCGGGATGAAGCGCGGCGACGAACAAGAGGCGTGATCGCATGGATGGTGGAAGCCTGAGCGGCAAGTCCGTTGGCCAGCCGATCAAACGCGTCGACGGCATCGCGAAGGTGACCGGTCGCGCTCGTTACGCCGGCGATATGGAGCTGCCGACTATGCTGTTCGGCCGCTGTCTGCGCAGCCCCCATCCGAGTGCGCGTATCGTTGCGATCGACACGAGCAAGGCCAAGGCCCTGCCGGGCGTCCATGCCGTGCTGACCGGCGCCGACGTCCCTGATACCCGCTATGGTCGCATGTGCAAGGATATTCCCGTCCTTGCCAAGGGCGTGGCTCGCTTCGTTGGTGAGAAAGTAGCGGCGGTGGCGGCGGATACTGTCGAGATCGCGGAAGCCGCGCTCGAGCTCATCGATGTCGAGTATGCGGAGCTGCCGGCGGTGTTCAGCGCCGAGGAGGCAATGCGGCCGACTGCGCCCGTTGTTCATCCGGAAGCGGTCGAAGTCCTGCCTGGCGCTGCGGCCGGGATTCATGGCGAGCTCAACATGTATCCGCCGATCCCCAATGTCATCTCGCAACTCAGCGTGCGGCATGGCGACGTCGCAAACGCCTTCGCGATGGCGCACGAGATCTTCGAGCATCGCTTCGCCGTTCCCTCGGTCCATCAGGGCTATATCGAGCCGCATACCTGCCTCGTGTCGATCGGTGCGGACGGCCTCGTCGATGTCTGGGTCGCCAATAAAGGTCCGCATATTGCGCGCGCTCATATGGCAGCGGCGATAGGCCTGCCGGAGAATCGAATCAGGTTCAATCCTGTCGTGATCGGCGGGGATTTCGGCGGCAAGGGATCGCTGATGGACACGCTCCTCTGCTATTACCTGGCGCGCGCCGCCGGCCGACCGGTCAAGATGGTGATGAATTCCTTCGAGGAGCTGACGGCGGGGAATCCGCGCCATTCCGCAACCATCACTTTACGCACCGGGGTCGACCGAGATGCACGGCTTCTCGCGATCGAGGCGCGGGTGATCTTCAACGCCGGTGCCTATGCCGGATTCGTTCCCGTGCAGACCCTCCACGGCGGCTATGGCGAGCTGGCCGGCGCCTATCGCGTGCCCAATTGCGCGATCGAGGTGTTGCGGGTCTACACCAACACCGTGCCTTGCGGCCATATGCGCTCGCCTGGCGCGCCGCAGGTGGCTTTCGCGGTCGAGAGCCACATCGACATGATTGCCCGTGATATGGGGCTCGACCCGGTCGAGATGCGGCGGCGCAACGCGATCGCCGAGGGTGATCTGACGCCGCTCGGCGAAACGCGGCGGCATCTCCGCTGCCGAGAGACAATCGACGCCGGCGCCCGTGCCTTCGGCTGGGACGAGCCCAAGCCGCCCGGCATCGGACGTGGCGTCTCGATCTACGAGCATCCGCCCGGAAATTTTGGGCGCTCGACCGTGACCCTCACGCTAGGCATAGACGGCCGGATCACGCTATTGCTCGGCTCGCCCGACACGGGCACGGGCTTTCATACGATCGCGGCACAACTCGTTGCCGAGCATTTTGGGGTTTCGGTCGCCGAGGTGGATGTCGTGCAAGGCGACACGCTCTCGAGCGGGTTCGAAGCCGGCGCGAGCGGGCAGCGGCTAACGACCACGATCGGACAGGCGATTGCAGCCGCTGCCGATAAAATGAAGCAGGATCTGATGTCGCTTGCTGCCGAGCGGCTCAATTGTGCACCCGCCGATGTCCGGATGAGCGAGGGATCGTTTTCCGCGTCGGACGCGACGATCGACTTGTGCGCGCTGACGGGCTGGGCCGCCGAACACGGCAAAGCACCCTTGAGTTGCCAGGGCGAGAACACGCCCGGCCGACCGAACGACCGCACGAGCTTCGCTGCGCATTTCGCCGAGGTGTCGGTCGATCGCGAAACCGGGCAGGTGCGGCTCAAACGCATCGTCACTGCGCATGACGTGGGAACGATCGTCAACCCGATCACGCATCAGGGACAGATCGAAGGCGGACTCGTCCAGGCCATCGGCCAAGCGATGAGCGAGCAGATCGTTTTAAAGGACGGCGCGGTGATTACCGCTCATCTCGGCGACTATAAGCTGCCGACGATCATGGATATCCCCGTTCTCGAAACCGTTTTGCTGCCGGGCGGCGGCGGCGCGGCCCCGTTCTCGACGACCGCAATCGGCGAGATGAGTAATGTCGCGCTACCGGCGGCGATCACGAATGCGGTATTCGATGCCGTGGGCGTAAGGCTCGTCGAGTTGCCGGTCAGCGCCGAGAAAGTGCTTGAGGGTTTGACCGAGAAGTCGGGTGCGGCATGAGAAGCATCAAGCTCACGCTCAATGGCACGCTCATCAGCCACGAGGTGCAAGACAGCCGCCTTCTCATCGAGTTCCTGCGCGAGGATCTAAAGCTCACCGGCACGAAGGAAAGCTGCGGTGTCGGCGTGTGCGGCGCCTGCACCGTTTTGCTCGATGGCAAGCCGGTCAGTTCCTGCCTTGCGCTTGCGGTCCATGCCGATGGATGCGCGGTCACGACCATCGAAGGCATTGGCGAAGGCGATCGGCTGCATCCACTCCAGGAAGCATTTTTGGCGCATGGCGGATTTCAATGCGGCATCTGCACGCCCGGGCAGATCCTCGCGGCCAAGGCGCTGCTCGATGCCAACCCGTCTCCGACACGAGCGGAGATCCAGCACTGGATGATGGGGAATCTCTGCCGCTGCACAGGTTACTACAAGATCATCGAATCGATCGCGGCGGCCGCCGGGGCAGAGTGACGTGATCCCCTTCATCTATCTCGAACCCTCTAGCCTCGAGGAGGCGCTCGCCCTCTTGGCCCGCCATGGTGGCGAGGCAAAGCTCATCGCCGGCGGCACCGGGCTCGTCAACCTTATGAAGCAGCGGCTAGTGCGACCGGCCTTCGTTATCGGCCTGCGAGCGCTGAAGCCCTTGGCCGACATCACCGAGGATAGCGGGCTGACAATTGGCGCGCTCGCGACGCTCGCCGCGCTCGAATCCGCGGCTTCCGTCCGGCGCAAGGCGCCGCTCCTCGCCGAAGCCTGCGGTCATGTCGCGACGGTGCGGATACGTTCCATGGCAACTTTGGGGGGCGCCATGGCGCATGCTGATCCCAACCTCGATACGCCCCCGGCTCTCATCGCGATGGAGGGTCAGATCGTCGCGCGCTCGCAACGCGGCAAGCGCAAAATTCCCGCGGAGCGGTTTTTCACCGGCTATTACGAAACTTTGCTCGAGCCCGATGAGATCGTGACCGAGATCCGGATCCCGGCACAGCCGGATGGAAGCGGCACAGCTTTCCTCAAATTCCTGCCGGCAACACAGGACGATTACGCCACCGTCTCGATTGCGGCACGAGTCGCGCTCGATGGAAACGGTACCATCGGAGATGCGCGCGTGGCGCTCGGCGCCGCTGCCACGGTGCCGGTGCGCGCCACCGCGGTCGAAGCGGCCCTATCCGGCAAAGCAGCCGATGACACGACCTTTCGCGATGCGGCGCCTTTGGTGCTGGACGCCATCGATCCGATCGCGGATTTCCGGGGCTCGGCGGAATACAAGCGAAAGATGGCCGTCGTCCATGTTCGCCGAGCGCTTACAGAGGCTGCCGCTAGGGCCAAACGGCCGGCGTGAAGGATTCATGCGCCGGTCGAGGCCACGCGCCGCCGCCCCCAACTAGGGAAGCGGCTTGACCGTCGCAACGCCGCTATTTGCGATGAAGATTTCTTCCGAGCGTGCGATCGGTTTGCCGGCAATCCGATCGGCGATCCAATCCGCTTGCAAGGTCTGCGGATTCTCGCCGACCACCGTCGAAGGCGCATTATAAACGCCGTGCACCGCACTCTCGTAGATGACGAACTGCCGCGGCGTCTTGACCAGAGAGAGGAGCTCGCGCGTATGCTCGAGCGGTGACAGCTGATCGTCCTCGCCGGCAATCACCTGATAGGGAACGCGAATGTCTTTGGCGAGCGGCCGCAAGTCCAGCTTCTTCGCCCAGACATCGAACCCGTCCTCGTCCTCGAAGCCGGCCATATACATGAAACGCATTTTGAACGACGGCGCAGCATGGTTGAAGATCGTATCGAAACCGGGTTCATGACACACGGCCGATTGCGACAGAGCGATGATCCGATCGCCGAGCACCGATGCCGCCTGCGTTGAGAAGAAGGTGCCCATCGAGGAGCCGCGCAAGACGATTTTGCTCTTGTCGATCGCGGTATGCGATGAGAGGAATTTATAATTCGCCTCGCCCGCCTCCATATGTGCCGTATAGGTCACATTGACACGCCGCGCGAAGCACTCGCCTTGGCCCGGCCCATCGACCGCGAAGATCGCGATTCCACGTTCCAGGAGCTTGTCGCCATACATGGCGCAAGCATTTTCCTTGGTGCCATCCATACCGCCGACTGCAATGACGCAGGGGAATTTTTCGCCCGGTGCGGGCTTTCGCGGAAGGTGGAGGTAGGCCGGCAAGGATTGTCCGTTGCCGAACGGAACTTCAACGCGTTCGATCGGATGGGCCGCATATTTGATGTAGTTTGCGTAGCATTCGTTCATCTTCTTTTCGAGATGCTCGAGCTCGTCATTGAGCTCGAAAATCGGCCAGCGCGCAATCGACCACAGCATCGCGGCAATCATGTAGCTCTCGCGTGCCGCTACCTCGCGACCCGCGCGTTCGAAGGCGACGGCTTTCGCCTCGCGACGCTGCGCTTGCAGGGCGTATTCGCGCGCGATGTCGTTTATCTTCTTCACCCGCGTGGCAGTCATGCGAAACTCCGCCAAGGCCTCGGGCCCCGCCGGCCCAGCCGTGTAGTTGATGCGCGCTTGATCGAACTCGACACCGACCTGGCTGACGACCGTATCCAGCAGCCACCGCTGCTCGCGCCAACGGCGGACGCGGTTCTCGGCCTTCGTGCTCATTGCCATGGTCGATCCTCCCTGGGCGTCTATCTGTGACTTCGAACCGCCGACAAGGTCGGCAGTTCGCGATTTATCCCATCTATTTTGTGCGGCAACGCGTTCGAGGGCAAGCCAAAGCTCATCCTTTCGATGATGGGCTCGCTCCGTCTCCGACCATCGGGGGATGAGGCTTTCGCTCCCAAGCGGCCGGTGCTAAGGCTTGGCACACCGACCGATCAAACCAGACCTGGATGGTGCGCTTCAATCCAGAACCAAGAAACGATCGCTCGAGGCGCCGCGCCGATCATCGCGCGGTACCGGGGCGAGTGGCGGCGCGCTCGCTGCAGCCAAGGGGAGCCCTGCCGCCCCATCGCGACGCCGTAGGAGGGCCATGCAGCTCGGTGCAATGCTCGCTTTGGCCGCCACGGTCGGCATGATCTCGCGCGCCGATCGGCGCGCCCTCGGTGCGCTCATGCGTTGCGGCGCTTTCGGACTGCTGCTGTCATCTTGCACCAATCTCGCGCGCATGGATTACGATACGACCGACGCCGAGGCCTTGCGCTATGCCCAAAGCGGGGATCTGCGGGCCGAAGTCGATTCGGTCGTGCAGCCGCTCCTCGCGGAAGGTGATACGCCGGGCGCGGAGGTCGGGATACTGCTACCCGATGGAAGCATGCGGTTCTTCGGCTATGGCGTGGCGGACCGCGCCACCGGCCGTGCGCCGGACGCCGACACACTGTTCGCCATCGGCTCGGTGAGCAAAGCGTTTCTCGGCACCATTGCCGATCTGCTGGTGCAGGAAGGATGCTTGTCGTGGGACGACACGCTGGGCGAGGTGATCCCCGACGACGCGAAGCCGAGCCGCGACGCCCGGGCCATCACATTGCTGCAGCTCGCCACACACAGCTCCGGCCTGCCGCGGCAGCCCTATACTATTCCAATATTCATACCGTTCTTCCGTTATCTCTTCACCGGCGAGAGCTTCTATGACCTGCTCGACCTCGATTTCGTGTTCGACTACCTCTCCGATTTTTCCGCGCCGAGCACGACCCAATACGAGTATTCCAATATCGGCTACGGGCTGCTGGGCTATGCGATCGAGCGCAAGACCGGACTGACGCTCGACAGGCTGCTGCAGCGGGACATCGTCGCGCCGCTTGGCCTAACCGAGACCGGCTATGTTCCCGAGGATCTGCCCGGCTATGCGCTGCGCGCACATGGCTACGCGGGAGATCAGCCGAAAT
Organism: uncultured Rhizobiaceae bacterium; assembly: GCA_964391905.1. GTDB lineage: Bacteria > Pseudomonadota > Alphaproteobacteria > ATCC43930 > CGMCC-115725 > CAIKMD01. Next base: position 22,180 of record CAYMNX010000528.1, on the reverse strand, counting down.
TCATGCCCCGTGGGGCGCCAGTGCCGGATTGGACCTTCACGCCGCTGATGCAGGGAGCGGCGGCACTTTATTCCAGCGCGCGCGACTTGCTGATCTTCGCTCGCGCTCATCTCGCCGCGCCGACCACGCCGCTCGGCCGGGCGATGACGGACACGCTTCGCGTGCGGCTGTCGCGACCGCAGGAATCCGTTGCCATCGCCTGGTCGGTGGATCACGTCGATGGCGAGGAGATCAGCTACGTGCTCGGCGTCGTCGCCGGCTATAGCAGCTATCTGGGACTGGATACCCGGCATCGCATCGCCGTCGTGGCGCTACGCAACAGCTTCAGTTGGGATGAAAGCATTGGCGGCCGCCTGTTGGTGCGGCTGGGGCGGGCACAGGACCTTGACCGGTCGAGATCGAAGGAATGAAAGAGCAAGCCTTGCCGGAAGGCGCCGACGGGGCGCTTGTTGTCCATGGACCAGTTGCCGCTTGATCTCCTTCAGAATTGCCGCCGATCGTTTTTCACCCGGCACGATCCTCGACATCGTCATTGGCCGATCATCGCCGCAACCGTAAAGATCGCCTTCGATCGATTGTCTCGCGGCCTTACGCGACGATACTACTTCCGGCAGGTGAGGACGGCGACGAAACTTTTCACGATATCGCAGCCGCGCACCCAACCCCCGCTCCTGCGTTGGATCCGACCAAAGTGAATCGCGATGGTGCTCGCGCCTACTTCGCATCGTCCGGGACATTTGATCTAGGTCTTTATCAGCCGGGTACCTTTGTTTCGATCTGTTCTGTTACAACTGCAACGCGGTTTTTTCTACGAAAACTGGACTCCAGCTGAAACGCCGCTCAAATAAATGTCGGCGGAGCTGTTGCCACTGACACATCGGCGACCTGCAGGTTTAGCAACCGCCGAAGTCGCTGAAGCTAGTTCTTGATTTTCGGACTATTCGCATGCCCTCTGATAACGTCAGACGTTCACGATCGACGTACGATCTATGGAGAGAAAGGCTTCAACTCCTCTGTGCCCGATATCAGCTGGCCGGCATTGATCGTGGGTATTTTAGAGGTTGGCTGCTCGCGCGGAGCATATGGGGATTGGAAGCTATTGACCTCGGCTGCAATGCGCCTTGCATTGAGCGTACACGTCGGGATGTTCGTCTCGACGAGATCGACTACTACTACCTGCGGTTCCTCTGCGCGGGACAAATACAGCTGGAGCAGAATGACCGGACGTCGGTAATGAATGTCGGCGACGTCGCGTTCGTCGACTCGTCCCATCCGATCACTTGGCTTCCACGCGGGCCGAACCAGTGGTGGCTGTCATTGCACTTGGAGCGCGAAGCGCTGGCGTCCCATCTTGGCTTCGAGCCGTCGGGAGGAGACCGAGGCGTTGGTCGACGTTGCGGGAGGCGTTACAGCACGGCGGTACTGACACCTGACGATCGCGGCGCGAGAAGTCGCAGTATGCGCTCACTCGAATATTCCGGATCAACAAGCGTAGATCATGCTCAGCCGGGTTCGTCGCACGGGCGGGAGATGGGCCTCGCCTGGTACCGAATAGGATGCGCGACGGCGTCAGCGTGCCGCTCACTTCGGACAATGCGTCATGCAAGCGTCGTGAGCAGCCCTCTCCGTGCGATGTCTAGAAGAACTGGTGTTTTCCGGCGGCACGCCAAAGATGCGCGCTTGTACCAGCGAGACTGCGTGTTCGTCCTACCTCCGGCTCCGAAAAAAGCCGACTTCTGTGATACGGCGCCTCGAAGGCAAGCCTCCGATGGCCCGTTGCAAGGGGACAACTCGATTACGAGCCGAAAGGAGAACTGCCATGCCCTTAGACCAGCGAGGATACGCGACACCGGAACTGCAGATCATCGACAAGGTGATCGAGCGGCTCAGTGATCCAGCGAATTGGTGCAAAAAGGCTCTCGTAAAAGGCAACGCTGCGTGCCTCGCCGGTACCGCATACGTTGTAGCGGGCAGCTATTCGCACTGTGACGGGGACCCCAGAAGAGTTGTCGTTAGCGTGATCAAGGCTTGCACCTCGTGCGATTCCATCATCGATTTCAACGACGCGCCGTCTACCACCCATGCGGACGTAATGGCCGTGCTTCACCGCGCCCGCGCGCTTATTTTGGATGCTATGGAGCGAGACCTGAGGCCAATCAGAAACCCCAGTCTGCCGGAGCAAAGTCGCCGCGGCCTTTGCGTGAAACGGCGAGTACGCCTATTGCGCGAGAACATATCATGATGCTGGTCGCGGCGACCGATGACACCAAGTCCTCGTTTGGGCGTCCATTATGGATTGGCCAAATGCCTTTTGGTTTCTTTCAGAATCGCCGCCGCCAATTTCGCATCCGGTACAATCCTCGACATCGTCATTGCGCCGATCATCGCCGCAACCGCAAAGATTGCTGTGGATCGAGCGTCTCGCGGCTTCATGTTACGATACTGTTTCGCGACCAGATCAACCAACTTGAGAAATCCGGCCGAGGCGGTGGCGCGTGTCTCCCTATCAGCGCGTGCCAACTCGCTGCCGAGCGAGACAAGCGGACAGCAATCCGCACGATCTCGATGCTCGGCCGCGAGATAGATCTCGAGGATCGTCTCGAGACCTTTCTCCCCTCCTTCCTGGGACGCAGCGCCCTCCGTCAATTCAACGGAATTCTGCATGCTTGCAGCACAGGCTTCAGCCACCAACTGATCCTTAGAGTCAAAATGTCGGTAAAACCCCCCGTGAGTGAGCCCCGCCGCTGCCATAACCCCTGCGAGCCCCGTAGCATGAATGCCTTTTTGACGAAATTCCCTGGCCGCTGCTGCGACAATGCGGTTCCGCGTTGCCGCGGATTCGATTTTTGATTTCCTCATCCGATGCGTCCCCAGCAATGCCTGGCGATCAAGGCACAACCTTCGGTGGAAAGATTATACACGACATCTAATTTGATGTCGATCATCACCTTTAGCAATACGACCAAGCGATCACGCATGCGCGACTTCCTCTTGATCCGGGAAAAGGCGTTCATATGTAACGCGCCGGCATATAGATGTTGATCGACATCTATACAGGGGTCGCGTGCCTGCGCGCGCTCTGTGGCGCGGGCCCCCAAATCCATGCGTGTCACGGTTGAGGCTACCGAGAGAGCTTCGTTCTCCTTCGGCCGCCTTCGGAAAAGAGAAACCAACAGGTTTCGGAATATAGAGGGCGGTGAAAGATGAGTGATGAGAACAGCCGATCGCCTGCCAAAGGGCCCGTGGCTCAGACCAGGTGGCGGCAGGCGAAACTGTGGATCGCCTCCGCGGTCGTCATTACGACCGCCGGGGTCGGATGGCTGGCATATTCTCACCACCAAACGGCTGCAGCGAATACGGGCCCCGCTCCGCTGCCGCAGGTCGTCGTGAGCAAGCCCCTCGTTCGCAATATCGATACGCGGCTTGGTTTTTTAGGTCAGTTCTCAGCCGTTGAGCATGTCGAGCTCCGTGCCCAGGTCGGCGGCACCTTGACGGAAATCGACTTCAAGGACGGCGACATCGTTCACAAGGGCGATCTCCTCTTCGTCATCGACCCACGCCCCTATGAGTATCGGGTCGCTCAGACAACGGCCCAGCTCGAGAGCGCCACTGCCCGCCTCGAGTTTGCCAACCGCGAGCTCGCGCGTGCGCACGCGCTGAAGAAGAATGACGTCGGCACGACCGAAAACGTCGAACAGCGCACGTCCGATCAGCTGGCGGCGCAGGCTGCTCTCGACGATGCAAAAGCCCAGCTCAAGGATGCACAATTCGACCTCGAGCACTGCCGCATCACGGCGCCGTTCACCGGACGCATCGGCAGCCATCTCGTCTCCGTCGGAAATTTGATCGCCGGCAGCCGCACCGCGACCAGCCCGACGACCTTGCTCGCGACGCTCGTCTCCGTCGATCCAATCTATCTGGATTTCGACATGAGCGAGTCAGATTACCTCGCTTTCTCGCGCGAACGCGTGAAGCAAAAAGCCGCGCTCGCCGACAAGGTCGAGATCCAGCTCAGCGACGAAAGCGATTTCGGGCGGCAAGGAACGCTCGACTTCGTCGACAACACGCTCGACCGATCGAGCGGCACGCTCCACGCCCGCGCCACCATCGCAAATTCCGATCTTCTTCTGACGCCAGGCGAGTTTGCGCGTGTGCGGCTCGTTATCGGCAAGCCGGCGCCAAGCCTGTTGATCCCCGACACGGCCGTCTTGCCGGACCAATCGGAGCACCTCGTCCTGACGGTCACGGCGGATAGCACGGTGGCACCAAAGCCGGTGCAGGTTGGCGACATACGCGGTGGCCTGCGCGTCATCCGGTCCGGGCTGACGCCGGAAGATCGGGTCATCATTGACGGACTGCCATACGCGATGCCCGGTGCGAAGGTTCAGGCGCAAGATGGGGCCATCCAATACGCCGCCACAAGTCAGGACTAAGGCGGACATTCCATGCGCCTCACACATTTCTTCATCGATCGTCCGCGCTTTGCAACCGTGCTCAGCGTGTTTGTGACCGCGTTTGGCTTGGGCGCGCTTGCAATTCTTCCGGTCGCCCAATATCCCGAGATCGTACCACCCACCGTGCAAGTCACGACCTCCTACCCCGGCGCATCCGCCGAGACAGTCGCCCGCACCGTTGCGACGCCGCTCGAACAAGAGATCAACGGCGTCGAAAATATGATTTACATGAACAGCCAATCGACGGGAGACGGCAATCTCACGATTACCGTTACGTTCCGCATCGGCACCGATCTCAATGTCGCGCAAATGCTGACGCAAAACCGGGTTCAGGACGTGCTGTCGCGCCTGCCCGACGATGTTCAACGCCTGGGCGTGCAGGTGAGAAAATCGATACCCAGCATTCTCTTGGCCATTCACCTCTATTCCCCGGACAAATCACGCGACACGCTTTATCTGTCGAATTATGCGACGTTGCACATCAAGGACGTGCTCGCTCGCCTGCCGGGTGTCGGCGACGTACAGTTCCTGGGCGGCCGCGAATATGCGATGCGCATCTGGGTCGATCCAGACAAGGCCGCGGCCTACGATCTCAGCGGCAGCGATGTGCTTTCGGCATTGCGTGCGCAAAATCTGCAAGTATCGGCCGGTATCCTGAATCAGCCGCCCATCCCGAGCAAAGCCGCCTATCAGATCAACATCGAGGCGCTCGGCCGGCTCGCGACCCCTGAGCAGTTTGCCGACATCGTCGTCAAGTCCGACGGCCGAGGGCGCGTGACCCGTATTCGCGACATCGGGCGGGTCGAGGTCGGCGCCGCGGATTACGGCAGCGCGTCCTACAAGGACCGCGACAATGCGACGGCGCTTCTCATCTATGCGCAACCAGGCGCCAACTCGCTCGCGGTCGACCGCGAAGTCGTGGACGCGATGGACGGGTTGAAGAAGGCCTTTCCGCCTGGAGTCGAGTCCACCATCATCTACGATCCGACGATTTTCATCGCGAAATCGATCCACGAGGTCATCGTCACGATCTTTGTGGCAATCCTTCTTGTCGTCGGGGTCGTGTTCCTCTTTCTGCAGACCTGGCGTGCGACCATCATCCCGGTCGTCGCGATCCCGGTCTCGCTGATCGGCACGTTTACGATCCTCGCGGCCTTCGGCATATCGCTCAACAACCTGTCCCTGTTCGGCCTCGTGCTCGCGGTCGGCATCGTCGTCGATGACGCGATCGTCGTGGTCGAGAATGTCGAGCGCAACATACGCAGCGGCATGTCCCCCCGGGAAGCGGCGCACAGGACCATGGATGAAGTCGGGGGCGCGCTGATCTCGATCGCCCTCACCCTCTGTGCCGTCTTCGTGCCGTCCGCGTTCATCTCCGGTATCTCGGGCCTGTTCTTCCAGCAATTCGCGGTCACTATCTCGGCCTCGACGGTCATCTCTTGCTTCGTCTCGCTGACGCTCAGCCCAACTCTCTGCGCCGTTCTGTTCAAACCGCACGAGGCGCACGACGACACCCAGGCCAGTTGGGTACAGCGTCTGCTGTATGCGGCGTTTGATCGCTTCAACCGCGGCTTCGAGCGGGTATCGTCCGGTTATGGCGGCTTAACCCGCCGGCTTGTGCGCGGCACCGCTGTCGTCCTCGTCGTCTATGTCGGGCTGATCGGCCTGGCCGGGATTGAGTTCTCAAAAACGCCGACCGGCTTCATCCCCGAGCAGGATCAGGGCTACCTCATCAACGTCGTGCAACTTCCGCCCGGCTCGACATTGGATCGGACCGAGGCAGTGATTCGACGCGGTATCGATATCATTCTCGGAACGAAGGGGGTCGAGCATGTGGCGCCTTTCGCCGGCCTCGATGCGACCACGCTGACGATTGCATCGAATGACGGAACGATCTTTTCGGGTTTGCCGTCGCTTTACAATCACGACATCCCGGGCGTGACTGCGAATACCGTCTTGGCCGATCTACGCAAACGGCTTTCGGTCATCAAGGATGCCTATGTCTTGACCATCCCGCCGCCGCCGGTTCAAGGCCTGGGCAGCGCGGGTGGATTCAAGATGATGCTGGAGGACCGTGCGGGGCTTGGCCCCGAAGCGCTCTACAAAGCTGCACAAGCGCTCGTGGCTGCCGCCAATAAGGATCCGACCTTCGCCGGCGTCTTTACCCTTTTCAACGCGGGAGCGCCCTCGGTCTATGCCGATATCGACCGCTTGAAAGCGGAAAAGGTGGGTCTCACGCCGACCGACGTGTTCTCGACAATGCAGGTCTATCTCGGCTCACAATACGTGAACGACTTCAACTATCTTGGCCGCACCTATCAAGTTCGCGTCCAAGGTGATGGAGAATTCAGGCGCAGCCCCCAGGACATCACTCGCCTCAAAGCCCGCAACGCATCCGGTGAGATGGTGCCCATCGGGACCGTGGCGCAAATCAAAAGCCAGACGGTTCCCTACCGCGTGCCGCGCTACAACCTCTTCCCGGCCGCCGAGGTCCAAGGCGCGGCGGCGCCCGGGATCGCCACCGGCACGGCGTTGAGACGCATGGAGGAGCTAGCCAATCAGGTCCTGCCCAGGGGCATTGGGTTCGAATGGACCGATCTTGCCTTTCAGCAGGAGCAGAAGGGCACGCCTACGCTGCTGGTCTTCGGCGCCGCAGCGCTCTTCGTGTTCCTTGTCCTGGTGGCACAGTATGAAAGCTGGAAGCTGCCGCTGGCGATCGTGCTGATCGTGCCGATGTGCCTGCTGGCGTCTGTCTCGGGCCTCCTCCTGCGTGGCATGCCGATCGACATTCTGGCGCAGATTGGCTTCGTCGTGCTGGTTGGCCTCGCCGCCAAGAATGCGATCCTGATCGTCGAGTTCGCGCGACAGAAGGAGGAGGATGGAAGCAGTCCCGGCGAGGCGGCGGTTTACGCCGCCCGCACCCGTCTGCGGCCGATCCTGATGACCTCCTTCTCCTTCATTTTGGGCGTCGCTCCTCTGGCCGTGGCAACGGGCGCAGGGGCGGAGATGCGCCAGTCCTTAGGCACTGCCGTGCTGTTCGGCATGATCGGCGTTACCTGCTTCGGTCTGCTCTTCACGCCCGCGTTTTTCACCTTCATCCGCAAGCTCGGCAGCAAGGGGCGATCGTGAGAGACGTCGCCGGGATTACCCGCCCTTTCAGGGTGGTCATGGCGGGCTGTGCGCTCGCAGCGGGCCTTGCCGCCTGCACGGTTGGACCCGACTATAAGTCGCCAGCAACGGAGCTAGCGCCATTTCATAATGTCGAGGCGGTAGCCGCGCGCAACACAGGGACGCCGGCACCACCGCTCGATCGCTGGTGGACCGGTTTTAACGATCCCATGCTCGTCACTGTGGTGCAGCGGGCGCTCGACCAAAACCTCGATCTCGCCGCGGCGCTCGCTCGCGTTCAACAGGCCCGTGCGACCGCTTCGGCCGCGGGCGCGCAACTGTTGCCGACAATCGATCTCGATGCCTCCGCCACGGGACAGCGCCAAAGTCTCGAGAGCCCGCTCGGCCGTGTTGCGAATAAGCTCCCTGGGTTTGACGCGTCGCAAGAATACACCGTCGGCCCGGCGGCGAGCTGGGAGATCGACCTGTTCGGTGGCCTGCGACGTGGCGCCGCGGCTGCAAGCGACGAGGCCGAGGCCGCCGCGGCGGACCGAGTCGGAACGCGTATTTCCGTCGCCGCCGACGCGGCCGACGCCTATCTGCAGATCAGAGGCTATCAGGCTCGGCTCGCCGTTACGCAAAATCAGATCGACACCGACGCACATCTCCTCAGTCTCGTCGAAACGCGCCATCGCCTGGGACAGGCCACCGCCCGAGAGATTGCGCAGGCAGAGGCCCTGCTCAAAGAGGCGCGGGCGTCTCTGCCGCCGCTGCGCATCGGGCTCGAGGCGCAGCTCAATCGCCTCGACGTGTTGATGGGCGCACAACCGGGCACCTATGCAAAGGAGCTCGCAAATCCCGGCGATATTCCTGCGATCCCGGCGATCAGCCACGACGACCGGTCGCTCGATGTGCTGCGGCGCCGGCCCGACATCATCGCAGCGGAGCGCCGGCTGGCCGCATCGAATGAACAGATTGGCGCGGCGATCGCAGACTATTACCCCAAAATCTCGCTCTCGGCCCTACTCGGCTTCGACAGCGCGAGCATCAACGATCTATTCACAGCAAAGGCATTCCAGCCGATCGGAAGTGGCGCCGTGCGTTGGCGGCTGTTCGACTTTGGTAAAGTCGACGCCGAAGTTGCGCAGGCCCGTGGCGCGAATGCCGAGGCACTCGCCCTCTATCGCGGGGCAGTGCTGAAGGCAGCTGAAGACGTCGAGGATGCGCTCATCACGTTATCGCAGACTGAAGCCCATGTCGTGGAATTGCGAGGTGAGGTCTATTCGCTGACTCGGGCTCGGGATCTATCTCAGCAGGCCTACCAGGACGGAGCGATAACCCTTACCGACGTATTGGACGCGGATCGCCAACTCCTCGCGGCGCAGGACGATCTGGCCAGCAATCGCGCCGACGCGGCGCGTGCCGCCGTCAGAACATTCCGCGCGCTGGGCGGCGGCTGGGCAACGTGAGGATCACGAAGTATTTTTGATAACCCGCCGCTTGTAATTCGGTCTCGAGCAGCGACGGGCGTCGGACAAATAACGATCTCGCTTACGTCGGGAGCGCTCTTTTGCACATTCCAGCCAGGCTGCGCGCATATCACCTCTGACAAGAAGTCTTTTCCCGAACCGGAAGGGCCACGCTAGCGTCACCGTCCCCAGAGGGATGACGCATGGCCACTGAAGTTGGAACGGACGTTGAGATTTCTTCACAGAATGGTCGCGCCACGTTCGCGGGATTGGCGGCGCTCCTGCTCGGCATCGGACTTTCGCGCTTTGCGTTTACGCCACTGGTTCCGGCGCTCGTCCAAGCCGGCTGGTTCGACGCACGCGAAATCGGTTATCTCGGGGCTGCAAATCTGACCGGATATTTGATCGGCGCTGCGATCGCTCGGCGCTTGGTGCAACATGTGTCGGTGGTCGCGCTCATCAAAGCGGCAATGGTGATTGGTGCGGCCAGCTTCTTTGCCTGCGCCGCGCCCCTTGGCTTTTCTTGGTATTTCTTCTGGCGACTTAGCTCGGGGGTGATCGGCGGCGTGCTGATGGTGCTTGCGCCGACAGCTGTGCTTGCGGCGACCCCCGGCAATCGACGCGGTCGCGTTGCCGGCATCGTATTCACCGGGGTGGGTATTGGAATCGCTCTGTCCGGGACCGTCATTCCGCCGCTTGTCTCCGCGGGTCTGCCGACGGCATGGGTGGCGCTGGGCATTACGAGCATCTTCCTGACCGCGCTGGCTTGGGTTACCTGGCCACGGGCGCGCCTGGTGCCGGCTGCCATCTCTCCGCATGCGATTTCGATGCTCACGCCAACTGTCGCGCGATTGCTTGCCTCCTATGCGCTCATCGGTCTCGCCTTTGCGCCCCACACCGTATTTTGGACAGATTTCATCGCCCGTGGTCTCGGCAAAGGTTTGAGCGTCGGCGGCACATACTGGGTGGTGCTAGGCCTCGGCGCTACGTGCGGTCCGATGCTCACAGGTTTCCTGGCAGAGCATCTCGGCTTTGGACGAACCTATACGCTGGCTCTCGCTCTTCTGACAGTTTGTATCGTCGTACCCGTCCTTCTGCCATCTGCGGCGGTTCTCGCGCTGACCTCCTTTGTAGTGGGTGCTTGCGGCCTTGCAACGACATCGCTCGGATCGGGTCGGGCCAGCGAGCTGGTGCCGATCGGGCAGCACCGTCAACTTTGGGGCTGGATGACCATCGGCTACGCCCTGGTTTATGCAGGCAGCGGCTATCTATGCGCCTTCGTATTTGCGCAGACCGGATCTTACACGGCCATTTTCGTGCTCGGTGGAGCGGCCGGTTTGGCATCGACGCTGCTCGCTTGGTCGGCGCACAAGCCACGGATGACATGAAGGATCGCGATCTCAAAACGCTGCGCCTCCTCGTCACTTGCCTTTATCGGGGTACAGCGCCGAGGCAGTTAAGAATCCCCGGTGCGCTTGTTTCCGGATAGTTCCCCGGTTCGGCTCGAACAGTCAGGGTGTGCGAAAGATGCCAGCGGCCCTCATTCCTTGATCTCCAGCTCGACCAGCATCGTGAGGTGATTGAGCGACTGCTGCCAACCGAGATAGCAGGCTTCCAACGGGATGACGGCCGGTAGACCCTCCTGCACGATGACGACATCGGCACCGACCGACACCGGCTTGAGCGTGACGGTTGTGATCATCTCGCCGGCAAGGTTGGGATCCTCGAAGCGGCTGGTGTAGCGGATGAGTTCGCCGGGCGCGAGCTCGAGGTATTTCCCGCCAAAGGCATGGGATTTGCCGGTGCTGAAGTTCGTGAACGACATCCGGTAGGTGCCGCCGACATTCGCTTCCATCTGGTGCACCGTGCAGGTGAACCCGTTGGGAGGCAGCCAGCGTGCCATGGCTTCTGGGCTCGTGAAAGCGCGGTAGATCTTCTCGGGGGTGGCCGCAAAAACGCGGTGCAGACGTACGGTATTGGTCGGGGGATTTCCCGAGGGCCTGTCCATTTTGATCTCCTTCGATGTTACGAGGTCCAGTTACATAGGAGTCTCACAACAAGGACGAGAGCGCCGGCGCCCTGCCGACAGCGGACGCAAAGAAAATTCGTCGCGATCGAGGGGATGGGCGCTTTGACCAAAAGCCGCCGCGCCGAGGGCGTGGTCTCAAATTTCGGAATAGCCGAAGGGCGATCGTTGGCCTGATCCGTCATTAGCCGAAATTGCGCTGAAAGCCCCGATTGAACAAACACGCGCGGCGCCGCCCGGCTTTTCCAGGTGGTCTATCGAGGCGCTGTTGGCGGTGATCCGGGAACTGGCGGCGGGCTTGTTGAGTCGGAGCCTGTGGAAGGGATCCCTCGAAACGGACCCTCAAGCAATTGTGGCGCAGCCGCATCGTCAGGCAGTGATGCTGAGTTTTCGGGAGCAAACGCCGCGCGACTAGATAAAGTTTGTGTGCAAGCGCCGGTAACGCAAAGGCTCGCTAGAACAACCGTCAAAGTAAAAACTCTCGTATCCATTCCAACCTCCTGCTACGACACGAGGCGCTCTCTGTTCACCCTCGACAACGTAGATAGAGATCGTTCTGTAGATGCGCAGAGTGATGACAGCGTTGTAATGTCGCTGCCATTTGCACTTCATTCGAGGATACTAAATCGTAACTATAACTGCGCGTCTGAAATTCGGGGACTTCTCGCGCGTCCACTTGGCGGGGGCTCCCTCGATGCATTATCGATGCTTTTTTGTAACCGGCGACGACAAAATCACGGATATGATTGAGTTTGACAGCCCCGATGACAAATCGGCGCTGGAATATGCATGGCGCCTCCACGCTGCACAAAGCGCCCATCCAGGCTTCGAGATTTGGCAAGAAGGGCGATGGGTTCGTAGCGAGTTGCTAGCGTATGGTAAGGCTCATTGAAGCGGGCGGTCGCAAGAATTTGGGCCCAAGCGAGCGAAGCGATCGTCAAATTCGCGCGTGCTCACAAGGATGAAGCCATCCGCCTCAGCCGAGCATGAAAGCTCCGCCGGATCGCGGCGAAAACCTATGACGTTCAGGACGCCGGCCCTGTCCTCGACCGGGTTTCAGCCGCAGGCGTTGAAGGCAGTGGCGAAGTCTCAATCTCCATCTCTCGAGAAATTGCCGCCGCTTTCGGACCTCTATACCAAGCAATTCCTCTCGTCACGGCCTGGATTTAGCCGCCACCGTTTTCGTCTCGATCGCCACGACCGTCCGGCTCGCTCCACAACGAAAGCGATCTCGTGGCGCGCCAGTGATAGAGCCACTGCCCGCGACCATCCGTGTCGCAAGTTGACTCGCCTACGGCGCAGCGATAGCTTTTTTGCGACTTAGCGCACACATAATGCGGCAGGGAAGCGCCTTAGTTTCCTCTGCACAAATAATCCGATGGGGAGGTTCAGGAATGTCTGCCCGATACGTGAAGGCCGCGGCTTTTGTCGCGCTGGCCGCGACCCTGAGCCTCGGTTCGCATGCCGCGGCGAAAGCCGCGGACCTGAGCCCGGCGATGAAGGCGCTCGCCGTCGCAGCGAACAAAGAAGGGAGCCTCACCGTCGTTGCGGGCGAGCTCGTCCTCGGTGGCGCCGACAATTGGAAGAGCGTTGAAACCGGCATGAATGCGCTGTTCGGAACGAACATCAAGATCCGATGGTCGCCGGGCCCGGCGCTGATGCAGCAGGGGTTTCAGCTTATCCAGGAATACAAGGCGAATCGCAAAGCGAGCACCGATCTCTATAGCGCCCCCAACCAGATCGTGCTGCAGATGCGCGATGCCGACATGCTCAATCGCACAGACTGGAAGGAGCTTCTTCCCGGTCGTATCACCGACGAGATGATCGAGGAAGGCGGCGCGCTGCTGCGCTGGCAATCCTATGCACGTGGCGTCATCTACAACACGAAGCTGCTGCCGAATCCGCCAAGGACGCTCGCTGGCTATCTTGATCCGTCACTCAAGGGAAAATTGGCGACGACGCCCTATGCCGCAGGCTTCGACTTGCTCGCGGCGCCCGACAGCCTTGGGCCGGCCGCGACCATCAAATACGCCAAGCAACTGAGCGAGCAAGTGTCCGGTCTCATCCGGTGTCCTGACGAGGATCGCATTATTTCCGGCGAGTTCTGGGCGCTGCTGATCGATTGCGGCGAAGGACAGGTGGCACAAGAGGCCGCCAAGGGCGCGCCGATCGGCCGTGTGCTGCTCAAGGAAATGAACCGGATCACGTTCTTCTATCTGACCGTGCCCAAGAACGCCGAGCATCCGAATGCCGCCAGGCTCGCCGCTGCCTACCTCATGACGCCGGATGGGCAGAAGCTGTCCTTAAAGGGCGCCGGGCGCGACCTCCTGTTCTTTCCGGAATCGCAGGTTCGCCAGAGCCTCAAGGAGCTCTCTCCTGACTTGAGTGGTCTTACCTATGTATCCGCCGACTGGATGCGCCATACGGATGTGGGGAAGACGCTCGAGGAAGTCGTCAATATCTTCGCTGCGAAGAAGTAGCCCGTCATTGCCCGCGTCCTCGACGCGCGAGCCGTAAGCGGCATGCGGGCCTTTCTCCGTCGCTTCGACCCGGCGTCGGCCGCGATGCTGGCGGCGGTGTCCGTCGTCGGTCTGCTGATTCTCGGCGCGCTCGCCGGTATCTTTTGGATCGGTCTGACCGAGGGCGACATCGGCTCCGCAGGATCGCGCTTGGGCTTCGCCAATTTCAGCACCATCCTGATGAAGCCGGCGACCTGGCTCGTGCTCGGCAATACCATCCGCTTCTCGCTCTACACGCAGCTCTTCGCCTTGCTGTTCGGCCTGCCCATCGCTTGGCTCGCGGAACGCTCCGACCTGCCGGGCCGGGGCGCCCTGTTCGGGCTCATGACCATCTCGCTGCTCATTCCCGGCTACACCTCGGCGATGGGCTGGCTGTTCCTGCTGCATCCGCGGATCGGCGTGGTCAACAAGCTGTTCGCCGAGTTTCTCGGCTTCGGCGCGAGTCCCTTCGACGTGGCGACCGTTGCCGGCATGGGGTGGGTCCAGGGCCTGAACCTCGCACCGCTCGCCTTCATCATGGTGGCCGCGACCTTCCGCGCGATGGATCCGGTCCTCGAGGAAGCGGCGTTTATGTGCCGCGCCGGATTCGTCGCGACGCTGTGGCGCGTGACGCTGCGCCTGGCCGCACCGGGAATCTTTGCCGCGACCATCTACATCTTCATGATCGGTTTTGCCGCCTTCGATGTCCCCGCCGTGATCGGCTGGACCAACCGGATCTTCACCTTCAGCACCTACGCGGTGTTGCTCATCAACTCCTTGCAGGGCTTGCCGCAATATGGTCTCGCGGCGGCCTTGTCGGTGCCGATTATCCTGATCGCCGTGGGACTCGGCTGGTCGTACAACCGCATGCAGAGCCGGGCGCAGCGATACGCCGTGGTCACCGGCAAGGGCTATCGCCCCAATCGCGTCGCTCTCGGGCGCTGGCGCTGGGCCGCATGGGCCTTCATCGCGATCTACGTCGTGCTCGGGTTCGTCCTCCCGCTCCTGATGCTGGCCTGGGCCGCCTTCCTTCCCTACCTCCAAGTTCCGACGCTCGCTGCCCTCTCGCAGCTGACGATCGCCAATTTCAACGCGATCGCGTGGAGCCATCTGTTCGAAGCCGCTGGCCATACGGCGATCCTCATGCTATCGGCGGCGACCTTGACCGTAATCTTCAGCCTGGCGTCGTCCTGGATCGTGTTGCGGAGCAAGATACCGTGGCGGCCAGCGATCGATTTCTTGATGTTCCTGCCCCATGTGGTGCCGAACGTCATCTTCAGCGTCGCCGTCCTGCTGATCACTTTATTCCTGATCGATCCGATCGTTCCGATCTATGGAACTTTGTGGATATTGCTGATCGTCTTCGTCATCGGGCGCATCAGCTATGGAACGCGGATGACCAACAGCGGATTGATCCAAATCCATGGCGAGCTGTTCGAGTCCGCGCGCGTCTCGGGGGCGAGCACCGGGGCCACCCTGCTCGCGGTCGTGGTTCCCTTGATGATGCCGACGTTGGTCTATGCGTGGATCTGGACGGCGCTGCTATGCTACCGCGAGCTCACGCTGTCAGTCGTGCTCACGACCGCCGACAATCTCACCCTTCCCGTCCTGATCTGGCAGGCCTGGTATGACGGCAAGACGGGCGCCGCGTCGGCGCAATCCTTGTTGATGCTGGCGTTCATGGCGCCGCTGATCGGCCTCTACTGGGTCGGCGCCGGAAGCCAATCGAGGACGCAACTCTCCAGATAACCAAAAATTTAGGATCTGAGATAGGCGTTCACGAGATCGAAGGTGCGATCGGGCAGATCCACCTGCGGCCAATGTCCAGCCGGGCGAACGACGTGCATTTCGGCATTGGGAAGCAGCCGCAGCATCAGGATCGTGCGCTCCAGCGGCGAGTTCGGGTCGTCGGCACCCCAATAGATGAGACACCGGTTCTTGACACGAGGAAGCTCTGCGTAGATCGGCGCCGGCCGGCCGTGTTCGTTTCGCCCCCGTTCCGCTTCCTCATTCTTGCCGGTCGAATTCTCGTACAGGAGCCGGACGCGTTCCTCCGACCAGGCAGCCGGATTCTTCAGCACCCGTTTCAACAGCTCGCGCGCGTTATCGATCGATGGCGTGTACCGTCTGGCGAGTTCGGCCACCGAACCGGGCGGCGGAGTCGTGGTGGGCGGAACATTGGGCAACGGCGGGGGCAGCAAGGTAGAGGGCATGAGGACCAGCTTGTCGATGCGCGGGTCTGTCATCGCCATTACGCATCCCATCAGCGTCCCCATCGAACAGCCCCAGATGTGATAGCGTTCGGGCGCAATATGGTCCACGAAGGCGCGCGCGTGCGCGATGCGCGTCTCGATCGAGTAGTCGGCGGGATTGTCGGTCTGACCGAACCCCGCCTCGTCGATGGCATAGACCGAGTAGCCGGCATCGGCGAACCGCTGCACCTGGTCTCCCCATTCGACGGCCACACAGGATCCGGGGAGTTGGCCATGCAGCATCAGCAGGACGGGGCCGCTGCCCGCATGCCAATAGTGGGTCTTGAGACCCGCAACCGTGACGAAATCCTTGATCATGTCATCATCTCACGGTGCATTGCCGTCACGTCCTTCCACAGATAGTCGGGGCGCTTCCATTCCTTGAGCGGCCGGCCTTCCGCCAAGGCGGTCATCTCGCGCGCGAACAACCGGCGCATCATCACGATGCTCACATCCGTGGCGCCGCGGTTCTCCGGGAAATCGCGCTGCGCCACCGGGCCCAGGCTCGCCAGCACCGAGCAGTCCTGAACGTTGGTGAGAAAGAACTTATCCAGGCTGTCGCCGCGCTCCTTCAAGGCACGCATATCCTCGACGCCCGTTAAGAGCCCGCGCGCCACTTCGGCGACACTCGGCCCTTGCTTCACGGAACTCACGGCCCTGCCTCGGTCGACGTGTTCCTTGACGCGCGGGATCGCCGCGAGATTGAAGCGGATCGCTGAGTCATCGTCGCGCGGAACGCGATAGCCGCGGGTGAAAAATCCGACTCCGCCGGGACGCGACGGCGTGAATTCGACGGCGGTTGGCATGTCGAAATAGGTGTTGTTGAAGATGTCGTTCTTGCCCGTTCCCTCGAACGTGCCGAACAGGCCGCACTCATTCTCTTGCCAGCGCATATTGTTGGGGATGCCGTAGCCGAACTGCCAATGCAGGAAAGCGGTATGCGCCATGTCGGTCGCATTCTCGAGCAGGTCGAGGTAGCTGCAGGGCCAGGTGTCGCCGGCGATCTGGCAGTCATAAAGCTCCGCATCCTCGTAATCAGCCAGTCGCGGCAGCGGCGGCGGATCCCCCTCCCCCAGATAGGCGAAGATCAATCCGAGATACTCTCGCGTGGGGTAAGACCTAATGTTGACGCGATCGCAAAAGGGTTTCGGCTCCGCAGGCTGCGCGACGCAGTGCCCGTCGGGGGCGAATTGCCAGCCATGATAGGCACACTGAATGAGTTCCCCTTCGACGAAGCCGAGCGAGAGATGAACGCCGCGGTGCGGGCAGCGTCGGGCGACGATGTATGCATTGCCCGACGCCCCGCGATAGAGCGTCAGATCCTCCCCGAGAATGCGGATCGGCTTGACGCGCCCCGGCGCGAGATCGCGCGCGATGAAAACCGGGTGCCAGAACCGCCGCAGATAAGCGCCGCCAATCGTGCCCGGTCCGACACGTAACACGTCTCTATAGCCAAGGATCGAATTACCGTCGCCTCTCTGCCCCTGATTATTATTCATGCCCGTCTCCAGGTTTTATGAGTTCGGTCAAGTATCACAGCGCATGAGCATCGATTTCAAGCCCCGGGTCGGCCTTTGAGACATATCGGAACTATAAAAGGATGATCGAAGCCCTGGGGCTGAAGCGGGAGCTAGAATATCGAGCTCTTTCTCGAAAATAACGATTGAAGTGAGCTGACGTCACAGGCGCACGAGCCGACATCGAAAGTTCGACGCTTCCATTCATGTAGCTCGATAGCCGCGGTTGGACGTCACCGTCGCGGTTGCCCCCTCCCTCATGTGAACGCCGACAATGAATGTCGATCGTACGGCGTCCAATGAGGACGACGATCCAAAAATCCAAAAAGCAATACCAATCGTCCGAATTTTGCTTGGATATCGTGCCTCCAGGCCGCGAGAACATCACATCCATCTTCGCCGATGCGATTGATCAAGACAGAATAGTCCAGAGGCCCGACAGATTGCTCTTTCCTTCCTTTTCCGCGGCCCGCTTTTCCTCTGTCGATCACTCGTGACGGATTCAGCAATCAACAGAGGAGGCTATCGAGATGGATAAGTCGTCAGACAATTCCTTAAGCTATATCATCGGCGGCTCGAGCGGCATGGGACTCGCGACGGGACGCCTGTTGGTCGCCCAGGGCGGCACGGTCGTTCTTGTCGGACGAGAGCGAGACAAGTTGGAAGCGCGCAAGAAGGAGTTCAAAACAGGAGATCAGGACAGGGTCGAGATAGTCGTCACGGATCTGTATGACGCCAAAGCGGTGAAATCCCTGATTGCGAAGATCGACAGCGAGGCACGGCACATCAATCACTTGGTCAATGCGGCGGGCTATTTCATTCCCAAACAATTCCTTGAATACGATGAATCGGATTACGACGGCTATCTAAATCTCAATCGTGCTTTCTTCTTTGTCACGCAAGCAGTGGCGCGTAACATGGTGAAGCATCATGGGGGATCGATCGTCAACATTGGAGCGATGTGGGCGCACCAGGCGATCAAGGCGACGCCATCGTCAGCCTATTCGATGCAGAAGGCTGGCTTGCATGCGTTGACCAAGAATCTCGCGATGGAACTCGGTGGCCACGGAATTCGTGCAAATGCCGTAGCGCCGGCGGTTACTGTAACTCCGCTCTTCGGTGCGTTTATCGATCCCGACAAGATCGAGCAAACTCTGACCGAGAATTTTAATGCCTTCCATCCGATCGGTCGCGTTGGACGCCCGGAGGACCTGGCAAATCATATCGTGTTCCTGTTGTCCGATAAGGCGAGCTGGACAACTGGTGCGATCCACGATGTCGATGGCGGTGTGATGGCGGGACGTGTCTGACGGTGACATTGTGGAGAGAAGGACATTCGAAAATCGTCGCGGTATCGGGTGTCGCCTCTCGAGACACCCGATACCGCGATCTTCGGATGGCAGCTTGGGGGTCTTTAAGCATCCTGCCGATCCCCCCATGTAATTGTCTGAAAATGGATCTGAATACGAGTGAAGGATGAAAAATGGCAGAATACCGTAAAACAGCGGAGGCTGTTTCCAAACTATCACCCGAACAATATCGCGTGACGCAGCAGAACGGCACCGAACACCCCGGGACGGGCGAATATCTGAACAATAAGGAACCGGGCATTTACGTTGATATCGTCTCTGGCGAGCCGCTGTTCGCTTCGTCCGACAAATATGAATCGGGCTGCGGCTGGCCGAGCTTCACGAAGCCGATTAAGCCCGCCAACGTCAAGGAATTGCGCGACACGACTCATGGCATGATTCGCACCGAAGTGCGATCAGCGCATGGCGACAGCCATCTCGGGCATGTTTTTCCCGATGGCCCCGCGAACCGCGGAGGTCTTCGCTACTGCATCAACTCGGCCGCGTTGCGCTTTATCCATCGCGACGACATGGAGGCTGAGGGCTACGGCGCTTACCTAGACCAGGTGGAGGAAGTAAAATGACCGAGGAACGTGCTGTTCTTGCCGGTGGGTGTTTTTGGGGCTTGCAGGATTTGATCCGCCGCTACGAGGGCGTCATCTCGACGCGTGTCGGCTACACAGGCGGCGACGTGCCCAATGCCACCTATCGCAATCATGGCGGCCATGCCGAAGCGATCGAAATCATTTTCGACCCTGCGAAGATCAGCTATCGAAAACTTTTGGAGTTCTTCTTCCAAATTCATGATCCCACAACGCTGAACCGCCAGGGCGGCGATGTCGGAACAAGCTACCGGTCGGCCATTTTCTATACAACCGACGAACAGAAACGGATTGCCGAGGACACGATCGCCGATGTCAACGCCTCCGGTCTCTGGCCCGGCAAGGTCGTCACCGAAGTGACCGCTGCCGGGCCTTTCTGGGAAGCAGAGCCCGAGCATCAGGACTATTTGGAACGCTATCCCGGAGGATATACCTGCCACTTCGTTCGCCCGAACTGGAAACTTCCGGTTCGCGAGGCAACACGAAAGGCGAGTTGATCGCTATACGCGAAGGGTCCGGTATCGGCGTTGTGCGCTGACGGCCCTGTCCTGGACCAAGCTTGCTAACGTCAACAGGTGGCTAATCACCGGATTGGCGACACCGCCAACGCTGGCTCACTTATGTTCCCTCAATCCTTTAGCCGCTATTTTCGCCGTGTCGAGTTTGTTTGCGCGATACCAACCGAACGGATCGACCTTAAGCATCTCGATGATCGTCCCTAGCATCTCTCGCAGCGAATTGCGTGGCTCCCAACCGACCAGTTTGCGTGCGCGGGTGATGTCAATGGCGTAGTGATCATCGGCGATATCGACCATCCACGGACGAATGAAGGATTCTTCGCCAAGAGCATGCTGTTGTAGCCAGATCGCAGCTTTGACGAGAGCCTTCGGTATCCTTCGCGTCTCCCAGTGTTCGTCACGGATCAAACGGCTAATTTCTGCTTGCCGTTCCCCGTAACCGATGGCATCGGGCTCGCCGAGCAGCAGCGCAAATTCCAGAGGGAGATCGCGACGCCGCTCTATCAACCGCTCCACGGCATCGGCAAGATCTTCCAAATGAAGGAAGGATTGGCCGGTGCGAAGGTCGCCCGGGTAGAAATGCCCGATTGGATTCTCCTCGTATATCCGTGCGATCTGATTGGCGAGGAAGGGATTGTGGCAAAGACCATCATAGACACCTGCCGGCCGAAGATAGACGGTCGGCATCGACGCATGTTGCGCGTGAATGAGATGCTCTGCCGCGATTTTGGAAATGCGATAAGGCAGGTCCGACGCGAGCGGCGAGTCCTCGTTGATCACGCCACCTGGTCGACATGCCTTGTGCGTGAGCATCGAACTCACAAAGACAAATTGCTCGACTTCGAACATTTTGAGCGCGTGCAGGAGATTCTCCGTCCCGTGAACCGTAACCTCATCATAAAGTGAGTTCGCTTTGCCGGTCAGATCGAAATAGGCTGCAAGGTGGATTACGGAGGCGATGCGCTCGCCGTAAGCTGCACGCACCCGTTGCAAACTCGTAACCACAGACGCCGGCCTCGTCAGGTCGATGCACATAAATTCTATATTCTTCGGCGTTTCACACATCACCGCTTTATCGAGACCAACGATTGAAAAGCGACCGGCAAGTTTCTCAATAAGCGTCGAGCCGATAAAGCCGGCGCTGCCGGTGACAATGATGACATCCCGACATAGCGACATTCTGCGCGCTCACCGGCTCAACGGTTTTACATGACAGCGCTTTGTTGTTGCCAACCGGGGAAGATGTCCAAGTCTTCGACTTCGTCCGTCCAAATGCGCTCGTCACGTATCGAGCATCGTCCACCATCGATAGGATTTCATATGCGATGAATCTTGCGACGATTCCGATCTATTCGTCCCGTTCTCGTCGCGGGAAGTCCAAAAATCGCTATGCCGCAAAGTGAAACGGCGGGGAAATTTGGCGAAATGCGCCTTGTCGACCTCGCGGATTATGTTTCTTGGTGCGGCGGCTCGGGTTTCCTAATTCATGCTCTCGTTGAATCTAGCAAAATTGGCCAGGACGACGACACAGCCATTGGCAATTCGCGAAAATTCGAGTGGCTCGATTGACGACAGCCGATCAAGAACCCCAGATCTGGTGAAACGCCGGGAAATTCTTCATGCGAATAGGCGGGTACATCACACATGTATAAGGAGGGACCACTCGCGGCCGCAACCGGCGATCCGGCGTCGGCCAAAACCTGATGAGGGCTACGGGACGTGGCAGGCAAGCCGTTTTGGCGAATATCACGACTGGATCTCGACAAGCTCATGACCGCTCTGGAGGTCAATTGCGTCAGGCTGTCGGGCTACGCGCTCGCCGCGGGCGCACAGCTTATCGTCGCACGCAGCGACATTCCCACTATTTATTATGGCCTCGAGGGGGCGGGCTGCATCCTTGTGGACGATGAGCCACCGATCCGACTGAGGCCCCACACGCTCGTCATCGCTTCCCCGAACAAGTCGGTCAGGATTTTGGGCTCAGAGTACGCCTCTGCACCTCATCTGGCACCACGGAAGTTGATCGATGAGACCTGCATCTCAGGCTCGCCCCATCGGCACCGTGTCGGAGATGGTGCGCCGAGGGTGACATTCGTCTGTGGGCACTTCCAGGCGGTCTATGGAGGCGCGGTGGCCCTTTTCGCCTCGCTGGCCTCTCCGATCGTAGAGATATTCGACCCTCACGACCAGCTCGATCAGGTGATGAACTATGCAATGGCCGAGCTTGCCGCTCGGGAAATCGATGGCGGTCCGATGTCGAAGGCGCTTTTCAAGTTGGTTCTTTTGGCTCTCCTGCGTCGCAGCCTGGTCTCCGCGAAACCATGGGTCGAACGCTTCTCGATTTTGAGCGATCCGCCGGTCGCACGCGCATTCGCCGAGATGGCGTC
>CAYMNX010000527.1:0-3128 GCA_964391905.1 uncultured Rhizobiaceae bacterium | reverse complement strand
TTGGTGCCGTCGCCCGAGACATCGATGACCCGGCGGTCGGTCTTGACCCCGCTCTGCTGCAGCCGCGTCATGGCGAAATCGAGCGCGGCGCTGATCGAGGTCCGCCCGTAAAAGGCGCGCGGCTGCGCCAGCAGCGTGTCGGCGAATTTCTTCGCCGAATCCGCATCGCGGATCAGCTGCCAATCGACCACGGTCTGCTGCTCGGACGCGCCCGACCATTCGACGAAGGTGACGGCGATCACGCCATGCGTGCCGGCGCGGATCGCCTTCACCACATCGGGGCTCGTGATCGCACTGGCATAGCCTTGGCGCTGCAGCTCGAACTCGTCGTTATTGATGCTGCGCGACACATCCGCTGCAAGCACCAGCGCGATGTCGACCGTGTCGGCCGCCGTCGCGGCGGTCGTCAGGCCCGGCGCGACGAGCCAAGCGAGGGCCAGGGCTGCGACGGCGAAACCCCGCTTGGCCGACATTGGCGCCTCCTTATTTATACGTAGAAATAGCATAAGCCGGGGTGCAACCGGGCTTCAAGGCAGGCAACTCAAACGATCACGTGAGGACGTTCTAACTTCGTAACGCGATTGAGCGGCGGGTACGCATACCATTGGGGGTGTATGACACCGCCAGCATTGCTTTATTTTCGTTTGGTATTTTTTTGCCGTGCCACGGCTGCAATGTATTTAATACGAGCGATCACGTCGCTTTTTGTTCCCTTAGGCAGGCCGAACGGCCCCGGCGTCCAGTGATCGTCGCGAAGCATCTCACAATCGGCGAGCGCTTTCTCAACTTCGCCTATCCGGGCGTAACAATCGGCGCGAAACAAGAAGCCGAAGCAGCCCATCCAGTCTCCTTCATCCATCGCCTGTGACGCATCGAAATCAGCGATCGCCTGTCGAAATCGGCCAAGAGCGTGAAGCACCTGCCCCCGAGCCGCATAGGTGACGCCATGTCGCTCGAGTTCCAGCGACCGATCGAGATCAGCAAGAGCAAGCTGAAGCTTTCCGAGCTCGACCCAGGCATGATGCCGACTGAAATAGGCGATAGGATCGCGTGGATTTTGCCCGACCAATTCGTCCGCGAGTCTTAGGTACTCGATGGGATTCGATTTCAGCAGCCCGAAATGTTCCGTGAGTGTCTCATGCGTAATTTTCTGGCCATTCATGCTATTGCCCCTTCGGTATGCTACGGGATTAGGCACTAAGCTGATTGCCACCGCATCTTTCTGATACTTGGCCAAGAACGCATCGTTCGAAGTTTTTACCAAATCCGCTATATCCCGGCTTGAAACTCTTTTTTCTCTGCTGATCTAAACAGAACCGTTGAGCATTTACCCATTCAGCCTCGCAGTCCGGATCGTCTGGAAATGGATTCGTGAACGGCGGCCGCTTCCGCTCTTGTTGGTTGGGAATATCGATTGGCGGCAGGATATCGCTCGGCGCTGGTGCGCGCCAAGGAATCTCGATAGGAAAATCCCAAGGACCGAGCCAAGGGATAGTTGCTTGCGCAGGGATTACTCCGGAATCTTCGCTATGGTTTACCGGCGAAAATTGGCCACCTCTTGACCCCGGATCGCCGGCCGGCCAACGGGGATGTTTCTCAGGATCCCACTCGGCTTTGAGAAGGCCACTTTTCTGAAGCTCGACCGCGAGCCTAGGGACATCGCCCACGCAGCATGACCCGTTTTCCTGCGGTAAGGGATCAGGCAAACGGAGATGTAAAGTCGCGATGATCGCTAAGCTGATCTTGTCGCGGTTGAGCGCATTTGCAATGATATTCAAGCTCGGTATTCTTGAGGTGAAATCAACAGCGACGCCATATCGCTGGCTGAGCGCTAAGTTGAGTTCCTTCATCGGCCGAGGAACCCAAATCTCTTCTCCAAGAATATCAGGGCTCGCGCATCAAGAGTGGTATACCTCCCACAAAAACACCTTGCTCGCCGCAAGCGACGCCATCTCCCTGGTCGTCGGACGTAAGACGATAGATTTCTCGGATGTGAGGCCCTATCAATTCTTCCTCCAAAGTGCAGTAGCAACATTAGTATGTGCGCGATAGCATCGCGCGCCCATGACCGTACCCTCCCTTGATCCTTGGATCACGACGCTGCCGATCGGCACGGTTCTGCCCGAGTTGCGGTCGGCGCTCGATCGCG
Organism: uncultured Rhizobiaceae bacterium; assembly: GCA_964391905.1. Classification (GTDB taxonomy): domain Bacteria; phylum Pseudomonadota; class Alphaproteobacteria; order ATCC43930; family CGMCC-115725; genus CAIKMD01. The sequence continues at coordinate 979 of CAYMNX010000527.1, read as the reverse complement.
CCGGCGCGGCGGTGCTCGAAGCGCCGCCCGGCGCCGGCAAGACGACGCTCGTGCCGCTGGCCTTGCTCGATGCGCCGTGGCTCGGCGCGCAGAAGATCGTCATGCTCGAGCCGCGCCGGCTCGCGGCGCGCGCGGCGGCCCGGCGTATGGCTGAGATGCGCGGCGAGGAAGTCGGCGAGACGGTCGGCTTCCGCACGCGCCTTGAAACCCGCATCGGCCCCAAGACGCGCATCGAGGTCGTGACCGAAGGCATTCTGCCGCGCATGCTGCAGAACGACGCGGCGCTCGAGGGCGTCGGCATCGTCGTCTTCGACGAGTTTCACGAGCGCAGCCTCGACGCCGATTTCGGTCTCGCGCTGGCGATCGAGACGCGGCGCTATTTGCGCGACGATTTGCGCCTGCTGGTCATGTCGGCGACGCTCGACGGCGCCCGCGTCGCCGCGCTGCTCGATGCGCCGCGCGTGACGAGCGCCGGGCGCAGCTTTCCCGTCACGCTCCGCTATCTCGCTCGCCCGACGCCCGATCGCTTCGAGCGCTCGGTCGCTGCCGCCATTCATCGCGCGATCGATGAGGAAGCGGGCAGCCTGCTCGTCTTTCTGCCCGGCGGCGCCGAGATCCGGCGCGTCGCGCGCCTCATCGGCGATCCAGGGCCGGGCATCACCGTCGCGCCGCTTTACGGCGATCTGCCGCCGGCGGCACAGGACGCGGCGATCGCGCCCGCCGCGCCGGGACAGCGCAAGGTCGTGCTCGCGACGTCGATCGCCGAGACCAGCCTCACCATCGAAGGCATTCGCATCGTTATCGATGCGGGACAGGCGCGCGCGCCGCGCTTTGATCCGCGCACCGGCATGACGCGGCTCGTCACCAACCGGGTGTCGCAAGCCGCGGCCGAGCAGCGCCGCGGCCGCGCCGGCCGGATCGAGCCGGGCATCTGCTATCGCCTTTGGCCCGAGGCCGAGCAAGCGCAGCTCGCGCCCTA
>CAYMNX010000526.1:0-2930 GCA_964391905.1 uncultured Rhizobiaceae bacterium | reverse complement strand
GAGCCCGGATAGATGGTGAAGCCGATGGCGGAGCAGCCGAGGCGCAGCGCGTCCTTGACGCTCGCGGTCACGGCTTGCGAGGGCGCTTCCTTGGCGCGCGCCAGGCTGTTCGCGGAATTGACCTTGAGGATCGTCGGAATGGCGCCGGCATAGGTGGCGGCGCCCCCTTCGATGAAGCCCAAAGGCGCGGCATAGGCGGAGAGCCCGGCCTCGAGCGCCAATTGGAAGTGGTAATGCGGATCATAAGCCGGCGGGTTGGGCGCGAAGCTGCGCGCGGGCCCATGCTCGAAGCCTTGATCGACCGGCAGGATCAAGACCTTGCCGGTACCGCCGAGCCGGCCCTGCATCAGGATGCGGGCAAGGTTCGCCTTGGTGCCCGGATTGTCGCTCTCATAGTAAGAGAGAATGGTCTTGACCTTCTCGCTGAGCTGCATGGCGATATCCTCGAATTGGAGAATGCCGATATAGCAGAAGCCCGGTTTCGGGGCCAGATCGGCGCGTGGTTAATGCCGTGCGAGAAATGCGTGACAGGCCGCTTCCGGTTCCCCTACGTCGAGCAAATCGAATGTCGCATCGGCAGGTTGCGGTTCGATAAAGATGGCGCCCATCGCCGCGAGCTTTTCCCGTGTTTCGGGTGCTCCATTGAAGCGCAGCTGCGTCAGTCCCGCGCGCAACGCGGCCATCACCGCGCCGGGCTCATCGCCGCAATCGAGGATCGCCGTGACCTTCACGTCGGGATAGGCCGCGCGTGCTTCCTCGATCACCGCCTTGAACCAGGCAGGTCCCGCCTGCGCGGCGGCGCCGGGCGCGCTCGCCACGATCACCGGAAGCCTGAGCGCGGCCGCGGCGGCGAGCGCCGCGCGCGCATGCGCGAGCGAATGGATGACGATCTCGCGGCTCATATCCGCGCCGCACGATGAAAATAAGATATTCTTCCCCCTTGAGAGGTAAGGGGGAAGGTTAGAAATGCCTGGGCAAGCGCGCGCCTAGCCGAGCTTCCCGACGAGCGCGGCAGCCTCGACCATGCGGTTGGAGAAGCCCCACTCATTGTCGTACCACGAGAGGACGCGGCAGAAGCGGCGATCGATCACATTCGTCTGCGTGATGTCGAAGGTCGAGCTGTGGGCGTCGTGATTGAAGTCGGTCGACACGCACAGATCCTTGTTGATCGCGAGGATGCCGCGGAAGCGGTTCGATTTCGCGGCCTTCTCCATGAGCTCGTTGACCTCGCTCTTATCGGTGTCGCGCGACGCGGTGAATTTGAAATCGATCAGCGAGACATTGGGCGTCGGCACGCGGATGGCGCTGCCATCGAGCTTGCCGCTCAAGGCCGGAATGACGAGGCCGAGCGCCTTCGCCGCGCCGGTCGAGGTCGGGATCATGTTGATCGCCGCGGCGCGGGCGCGGTGCAAATCCTTGTGCAGCGTATCGACGGTGTTCTGGTCGCCGGTCTAGGAGTGGATCGTCGTCATATAGCCATGGACGATGCCGAGGCCCTCGTTCAGCACATAGGCGACGTGAGCAAGGCAATTGGTCGTGCACGAGCCGTTCGAGAGCACACGGTGCGAGCCGTTCACCTGGTCGCTGTTGACGCCCATCACCATGGTGAAATCGACGCCGTCGGCGGGCGCCGAGACGATGACGCGCTTGGCGCCGGCTTCCAGATGCTTTGCCGCGCTCTCGCGCTTCGTGAAGAGGCCGGTGCATTCGAGTGCGACATCGACCTTCAGATCCTTCCATGGGAGCTTCGCCGGATCGCGCTCCGCCAGCACGGCGATCTTGCCGCGGCCGATATCCATCCAATTGTCGCCGGTCGCGATCTCGCCGTCGAAGCGGCCATGGACGCTGTCATACTTCAGGAGATGCGCATTGGCCGCGACGGTACCGAGATCGTTGATCGCCGCGACTTCGAGATCGTCACGATTTTGCTCGTGCAGAGCGCGGAGCACGAGCCGGCCGATGCGCCCAAAACCATTGATTGCCACGCGAATCGTCATCATCTCCTCCAAACTCGAACGATCGTCTCCGTTCCTCGTCCCGCTCGCGCCTTCATCGCCGCGGTTCTTCTCTCTTTAGCGAAAAGAGGGCGGGCCGAGGTGTATTAAATAAGTGCTAACGCCGCCTCCGTCACCGCGTCGACGGTAATGCCAAAATGTTTATAAAGTGCCTCGCCCGGCGCCGACGCGCCGAAGCCGTGCATGCCGACGAAGCGTCCGCTCGGGCCGATATAGCGGTCCCAGCCGAAGGGTATAGCCGCCTCGACGGCGACGCGCGGCGCGCTGCCGAGAACTGCGTCGCGATAGCTCTCATCCTGCTGCTCGAACAGCCGCCAGCACGGCATCGACACGACCGCGGCGGCGATGCCTTTTTCCTTCAGCCGATCGCGCGCGGCCATGGCGAGCGCCACTTCCGAGCCGGTGGCCAGCAGGGTCACGCGACGGGCGCCGTCGGCTTCCGCCAGCACATAAGCGCCGCGCGCCGAGCGATTTTCGCCGGCATCGCGGCGCAGCGCCGGCACGCTCTGGCGTGTCAGCGCGAGGATCGACGGCGCCTTCATCGATTGCAGCGCGAGCTCCCAGCATTCCGCCGTCTCGACCGCATCGGCGGGGCGGAAGACGAGAAGATTGGGAATGGCGCGCAGCGCCGCCAGATGCTCGACCGGCTGATGCGTCGGCCCGTCCTCGCCGAGCCCGATCGAATCATGGGTAAAGACATAGATGACGCGCAGCTGCATCAGCGCCGAGAGGCGGATCGATGGCCGGCAGTAATCCGAAAAGACGAGGAAGCTGCCGCCATAGGGAATGATGCCGCCATGGACGGCGAGCCCGTTCATCGCCGCCGCCATGCCGTGCTCGCGGATGCCGTAGCGCAGGTAGCGGCCCGAGAAATCGCCGGGCTTGATGTCCTCGAGCCCCTTGGTCTTGGTGTTG
>CAYMNX010000525.1:0-2607 GCA_964391905.1 uncultured Rhizobiaceae bacterium | reverse complement strand
GACTGACAGACCGAGAGACAGCCGATGAGGTGGACGAAATTGCGGCTCGTCACGATGCCGTAAATTCCGATGCAGAAGAGCCAGGCGGCGACCAGCCACGGAAGAACGCTCAATTCTCGTCCTCCGAATCCGACGCGCGCGTCTCCTCCATGAATTCGAGGAGCAGCATCGCGAAGCCGCCGATCACGGCGATGCCGACAGCGGCATTTGCGATCACTATCAATCCGCCGGAGAACACGTCCCTGAAGCTGCCCAGTGGCAGCAGATTGGTCATGAAGGCGCCGCCGGCGGCCATCGGCCCCAATCCGCAGAGCAGGAACAGCAGCGACCCGCCGCCTTCCATCGCATCGAAAACGCGCGACGGGGCAAGGCGGCGCCAAGCGTCGTAGCCTTCGCCGAGATAGACCAGCAGCAGACCCGAAGCGACGATGACGCCGCCTTGGAAGCCGCCGCCGGGCGTCACCGTCGCGTGCAGGAGCATATAAAGACCGAAGAGCAGGATCAGCGGCGCAAAGATGCGTGCGACGAGGATCGTCGACTCGGCGCGGCGGAGGAGAGGGCGCCCGGGGAGCCGTGCCGCCTTGGCGCCCCTATCCTCGCCGCGAATGCCGCGCAGCAGGGTCACCGCGCCGGTGACGGCACAGAGCAGCATGAACTCTTCGCCGATCGTGTCGAGACCGCGGAAATCGAAATTCACCGCGCTGACCATGTTCGATATATGCAGAAGCGGCGGGCCAAGCGTATCGACGCTGCGGCCGTAGATCTCTGTCGGCATGCCGAAAGGCGGCAGCGCCTGGGGCAATCTTCCAGATCGCCGGCAGCAAGCAAAGCTGCGCCACGGCGAACATGGCTAACCGCAGCCGCCCGCTCATCACCGTTTTCTGTCCATGCGGATCGCGGCGAGGATCACCAGAAACAACAGCGGCGTGGCGGCGGTCCCGACTGCGAGCTCCGAGAGCGCCACGTCCGGCGCCTGAAGCGCGAAGAACAGAACCGACAGCACCAGTCCGTTTGCCGCGATGGCGAATATCTGGCGCCGCGGATCGCGGCTGAGCACGACGCCTGTGCCGGCGAGCGCCGCGAGAAGCAGCAGGAGCGCGAGAAGCGTCGTCACTTCTCGGCCTCCTGCCGTGTGATCAGGGCGCGGCCTAACGCGTGGCTGGCGGCCGCGCCGATGATCAGGAGCATCAGCATCAGTCCGAGCGATTTCCACGCGCGCGAGGAGGCGCCGTCGGAAACGAAGACCGAAGTCGTCAGCGTCAGCCCTCCCGCGACGGTAACGAAAGTCGCGCAATGCAGGCGCGCCAATGCGGTCCGGAAGCGCAGGAGACCGATCGCGCCGAGCCATGCCGCCGCGACGGTGAGGGCTAGGAAGATCGCGAGAACGATATTCACAGCCAGCGCTCGAGGAAGAGCGCAAAGAGCAGCGCCGCCGGTAAGCCGAGGAAGGCGAAGGTGAGGGCAAGATCGATCGACGATGCCTGATCGAGGACAAAGCTCAATGCGACGAAGAGGAGCGTGCCGGTGCCGACGATGAACTGCATGGCGGCCAGCCGCATCGGCGCGCTACCCCGACAGCACAGAAGCACGCCGATACCGAGCGGCGGCACGAGGGCAAGCGTGGCTGCGGTCCAGAGCGTCCCTTCAATCATGATTCTAATCCCTCGCCGCCAACTCCGATCGAAAGGCGATGGGTTTCGAGTGCGTTGTGCTTTGCCCAGCGCAGCGCGTAGCAATCGGGCGCCAGCGATACCGCGAGCAGCGCCGCCGCGCGCCAACCTGCCTCGGCGCTACTCGCCCCACCATGCGCGAGCGGCTGATCGGCGATAGTGCCGCGGCAACGCCGCAGCAATGCGGGCGCGACTTCGACGATCGCGCGCGGCAGCTTCGTCAAGGCGTTGCCGATGAAGGAGAGCGCGGCAAGCGTAAACCGGAAGCGGATCTGTGTGACTCTATCAAGCGCGAGCGACCAACCGAGCACAAGAACGCCCAAGGCGACCGCTAGTCCGATTTCGTCCGGCGAAAGCTGGCCAACCAGTACGAGATAAATTGCTGCGAACAGCGCTCCACGTATAGCGGGGATCGTCACGATCACCTCCGAGCATCTAACGCGGCGGCCCTTATGGCGGTTCATGCCACGGGTTGCGATCTCTCGGCGGCTGCACGAGGAAGCCGGCTGTTACATGATCGGAAGGCCTGCCCCCGGAAGCGGGGCCTAAGCCTCGAAGGAGGCTCGCGACAAGGCAAAACCGCTTCCGGCGCATCTTCGAAGTGCCGATTGCCGGCCACGACGACCACCCATGGTTCGAGAGCGGACGCCGTCGGCCAATCTTGTGACGCACTTCCCTCCCGCCATCGGGGTTTGGAGATCCAAAACCCAACTCGCTAAGCTAACGGCCCGGCCGCGCAGCGCCTTTTCCGCTTCGTGCCTTCTTGTCGCTTCGCGCCTTCATGTCTTGGTGGTTTCTAAGGGGCGAGATCGCGCCGCTCGTCGGCGGCGGCGAGTCGATGGAACGCGCGCTTCGCCGTATTGACGCGCGCCAGATAGACCGCGGCCTCGTGATCGCCGCAGCGCTCGCCCGGCCCCAGGCGGAAGCCGTGCCGCAG
>CAYMNX010000524.1:0-37620 GCA_964391905.1 uncultured Rhizobiaceae bacterium | reverse complement strand
CGATGGTGATCATCTTTCTGCTGTTCGGGTATCAGAAGTGGTTCGCCTACGAGGCACAGGTGCTGATCCCCTATATCAGCAACGGCCCGCTGATCTTCTGGCTCTACCCCACTTTCGGTATCCGCGGCGCGAGCTGGTTTCTGGGTGTCGCCGAATGGCTATTCGCAGCGCTCCTGTTCCTCGGCTTCTGGGACAAGCGCTTCGGCATTCTCGGCGCTCTGGGATCGGTCGCCACTTTCCTCGGTACGGTTACCATCATTCCATTTATGCCGAATGGTTGGGACGAATCCGCCGGCGGCTTCCCGGCGATGGCCGGCAATGTACCCTTTCTGATGAAGGACGTCGTCCTGCTCGCCGTCTCGATCTACCTGCTCAAGGAAGACGTCGTGCGCGTGCTGGACGATCGCGACGCCTTCTGACGGAGATTCTTGCGTGCCGGTTCGACCATGCGATGACGAATGCGAAGACGCTTCAGCGTCAAGGCGCGGGCCTTCGCGAGCTTTATCGAAAAGAAGATGTCGCCGGGATCCGGCTTATGATGGCGCCTCTGCTATGGCTGCGTTCGCGGCAAATATGTCTCGGTGTAGAACTGCGCCATCTCCGGCGGCTTCTCGAACGTACCCATTTCGACGAAGGCCTGCTGCAAGCCCGTAAGGGCCGCCGCGTGGAATTTCCCGTCGCTCGAGAGGTAGGGCATTTGTTGATCGTATTCCTGGCTTTCGACGCCGCGCGAGAATTTCGTGTAGGCCCTTATCATCTCGACGGCTTCATCCTTATGCGCGCGCATCCAGGCGATGTTTTCGAACCATGCCTTGAGAAAGCGCCGCACGCCATCGGGATCCTTCCCCAGAATCTTCTTCGACGCGAAGATCACCTCGGCGAGGAAATCGCTCCCGACATCGAAAGACGGCAGCAAGAGTCGGCCGCGCTTCGTGAGAGCGAGCTCGAGCCCGATGCCGGGCGAGCCGAGGCATCCGTCGATCTCGCCCGTCGTCATCAAGGCGAGCTGGCTTTCGAAGCTTCCGCCGATCGGCACCAGCGTCACGTCGCTTTGGCTCCAGCCTTTCTGCCGCATCAGCCGATGCATCAGCCATTCGGTCAGCGAACCGACGGTGGTGATGCCGAGCTTCGCGCCTTTGAGGTCATCGGCGGTCTTGCCCGGATAGTCCCAACGCACGATGACGCCGATCGGCGGCCGGCTGCTCTTCGCCGCCACCGCGAGCTCAGGCGACCCTTTGGCAAGGAATTGAAAGTCCGTGGCGCCCGCGACCGCCATATCGATCACATCGGCCATCATGCCTTGATGGACCTTGGCACCGCCCTGGAAATCCGTCACCGCGATGTCGAGCCCTTCCTTCGCATAGAACCCGTTGGTGATGCCGAGCCGCAGCGGCAGGAAGGTGAAGCTGTTCGGGACGGCAGTGCCGACGCGCAGCGTTTCGGCAAACGCCGGCGTTGCTGCGAGCGCCAGAACGGCGACGCATACCAGGACGGCGAGTCTGACATTTCGCGTCATGGCGATCCTCGGGTGTAGCTTTTTTATGGCTTTGTAGGACGTTGCGCCTCGCCCTTCGCGCTGTCAACCGCTCCCGCACGGCTTGCGTGCTCTCGCGCGCAAGGTTTAGGATCATGCGTCTCAAAAACCTATCACGGGAGGCGCCGATGCTGTCGCGGGCTGACAACGAGCGTCTGGTTCGGGTGAGCCGCGGCACGCCCGCGGGCGAGCTTTTCCGCCGCTATTGGCAGCCGGCGTGCTTGGCGACAGAGCTGCCGGAACGCGATTGCGCACCGATCCGCGTTCGACTTCTCGGCGAAGATCTCATCGCCTTCCGCGACACGGCGGGGCGTGTTGGCTTGGTCGATGCCTATTGCCCGCACCGCCGCGCGCCTTTGTTCTTTGGCCGCAATGAGGAATGTGGAATTCGCTGCGTCTATCATGGCTGGAAATTCGACGTCGACGGAAACTGCGTCGACTTGCCGTCCGAACCCGAAGCCAGCCCGATGAAGTCGAGAATCAAGATCACCGCCTATCCGACGATCGAGAAAGCGGGCATCGTCTGGGCTTATCTCGGGCCAAAGGAAACCATGCCGGCGCCGCCCGATTATGAATGGACGCGCGCGCCCGCGACGCATCGCTATGCATCGAAGACCTATGAGGCTTGCAATTATCTGCAAGCGGTCGAGGGCGGCCTCGACACGGCCCATTCCTCCTATCTTCACAATCACAAGCTCGGCGACACGTTGCAGCTGCGCCTGCGCGATCGCGCGCCGCGCCTCGATGTCGAGCGCACCGATTACGGTTATTACTACGTGTCGACGCGTCAGGCCGGCGCGGACGGAAGCTATGTCAGGCTCTATCACTACGTCATGCCGTTCCAGCAGATGCGCGGCGGCATTCAGGGCTTCGCCGGCCGCAACGCGGTGCCGCAGCTCGATGGTCATATCTGGGTCCCGATCGATGACGAGCAGACCAATGTCTATAATTGGCAATATAGCGCCGACCCGGCTGTTCCGATTTCGGAGGAACAATTCGAAGCGCATGAGCACCACGCCGGTCGCGGTCGGCAGGATCTCATTCCCGGCACATTCAAGCTGAAGCGGAACCCGTCAAACGATTACCTGATCGACCGCGAGCTTCAGCGAACCCGCACCTATACCGGGATCGACGGCGTCAACACTCAGGATTTCGCAATCCAGGAAGGCATGGGGCCGATCACCGACCGCTCGAAGGAGTATCTCGGCTCGACGGACCGCGCGATCGTCACCTTGCGACGCATGCTCCTCGATGCGACCGCGGCTGTGGAGCGCGGTGAAACCCCGCCCGGCGCCGATCCTCAAACCCATCGCAACGTCCGGCCCTATGACGGTCTCGTGCCGCCGGGCGGGAACTGGCGCGAGACCTTCGCCGAAGATCTCATTTGCAAGTGGTAGCCCGGCTCCTATTCCACCGGGCTCGGCTCATACATAAATCGGCTCACGACGGCGATCGAGCGCATCGCCGCCGGCCGCGATGCCGTCGAGATAGTTTTCCCAGACCATGAGGTTGATGCGGCACGCCTCGACCACCTGATCGGCGACGCCAAGCTGCGCCGCGAAGCGTGCGACGGTCTGCCAGCCGAGATTGGAATGCTCGATATCGGCCTCCTCGTGGAGCTCGAAGAATTCGAGCTCGTCATCGCCGAGCTTGAAGAGCTTGCCCCAGCGCTCGCGCTCGAGGCCGAACCAGCCGCGCTTCTTCATCAGCCCCGTGCCATAGCCCGGAATATTGGTGCGCTCGGCGCAGGTATTGGCGATCAGCCCTTCGAGCCAATGCCGGTTTGACATCAACGCTTCCCAGGCGAGCCAGCATAGCTGGGTCGAGGCGAGAAGCGGCGCCTGGCGCATTTGCGCGCGCGCCAAGCCGATCCGCAGCCCCAGCTCTTCGAGAATGGCCCAATGCGGACGGCCGCCGCCATGCGCGTGATCCGCAATCACCTCCTCGCTGCAAGCGCCGATGATCCGCAGCCGCGTCTCCCAATCGGGACAGTTGGTCGCGACCCGCAGCTTCAAGACCGAGTTGCGCTGCCGCGTGTTCTGGCGGTGCTGCAGCACGAACATCTGCGCGCGGCCGCGGGTCAAGGGCTCGCGAAAGAAGCGGGCGCGGTTGACAAAAGCATCCACCTCGGCATCGAGCCGGCGCACCACCGCTTCGCCGGCGCGATCACGGCTCCGCGTCTTGATCCGGCGCGTCGCTTGCTTGTCGGCCGCGAGAGAAACCATGACAACCTCCTGATGCTCATCGAATGGCTTGGGCGCGACTGGAGCCGTCGCTCCTACGCCGCTAAACGCTCAAGTAGTTCTGCAAGACGAAGTCGTTTGTTTCAAGCTCCGCCGACGATCCCGTGAAGCGTATCTCGCCCTTGTTCATCACGTGATGAAGATCGGCGACGGCCAGAGCCGTATGCAGATTCTGCTCCACCAGCAGGATAGCAAGGCCCTCGCGCTTCAACCGGTTCATGATGTCGACAATCTCGCGCACGATCAGCGGCGCGAGGCCTTCCGACGGCTCGTCGAGCAGCATGAAAGATGGGTTGAGCATCAGCGCCCGGGCAATCGAGAGCATCTGCTGCTCGCCGCCCGAGAGCTGAAATCCGAGATTGCGCTCGCGCTCGTAGAGTGCCGGAAAGAGCTTGTAGACGCTGGCGAGCGTCCATCGCGCGCCATTCCCGCCCCTTGCGAAGACCGTCAGATTCTCCCGAACCGTCAGACTCGGAAAAATGCCGCGCTCTTGCGGAACGAAGCCGATGCCCAATCGCGCGACGGCATGGGGCGGCAGCGCGGTAATGTCGCGGTCGCCGAAAAGGACGCGTCCCGAGCGCGGCTTCACATATCCCATGATGGTGTTGATGGTGGTGGTCTTTCCCGCGCCGTTGCGACCGAGCAAGCACACCGCCTGGCCGTCTTTGACGGCGAGCGAGACGTCGCGCAGGATATGGCTGTCGCCGTAATAAGCGTTGACGTTCTGGAGCTCGAGCATCGTCTAATGCACCACGCCGAGATAGACATCGCGCACGCGCTCATTCGCCTGGATCTCGGCACAGCTGCCGCTGGCGAGCGCTTCCCCGTAATAAAGAACAGTGACGCGATCGGCGAGCGAGAAGACGACGTTCATGTCGTGCTCGATCATGAGAATGGAAAGGCTTCTCGGCAACCCGCCGATCAGCTCGATCATTCTTTCCGTTTCGGCCGGCGACATCCCGGACGTCGGCTCGTCGAGCAGCAGCAGTTGGGGCTCGCTCGCCAACGCCATGCCGATCTCGAGCTGCCGCTGCTCGCCATAGGAGAGATGACGCACGGGATAGAGACCATCCCGATCGATATGGACGAGGCGCTTGAGCGCCTCGGCCCGCTCGCGCAGTGCATCGAGGCGATGAACGGGGGTAAGGACGTCGAGCGCTTTGCCGCGCCGCGCCTGAACCGCGAGACGAAGGTTCTCGACGACGCTGAGATTCTGAAAGAGGTTGTTGCGCTGGAACGTGCGCGCGATCCCCATGCGGTTGATCCGGTCCGGCGCGTGGCCGGTAATGTCGCGATCGTTCAGCAGGATGCGACCGGAGCTGGGCCGGAGCTGGCCCCCGATCTGATTGATGAGGCTGGTCTTCCCGGCACCGTTCGGCCCGATGATGACGTGCCGCTCGCCCGGCTCGACCGTCAGATTGAGGCCGTTCGTGACGACCAGCCGGCCGAAGGCCTTGCGAAGATTCGCGGTGCGCAGCACGCTCACCGTAACCTCTCCTCGCGCTGCAGCGTGCGTATCGCGCCCCAGACGCCGCCGGGAAAATAGAGGACGCAGGCGATGAAAACGATGCCGATGATCAGCATCCAGTGCTGACTGTAGCTGCTCACCAGATTCTTCATCAGCAAAAAGATGCCGGCCCCCAGCGCCGGGCCGATCAATGTGCCGGTGCCGCCCAACATCACCATGATGAGGATGTCGCCCGAAGCGCTCCACTGCACCGCGTCCGGCGAGATAAATCCGTTGTAGACGGCATAGATTCCGCCGGCGAGGCCCGCCACCGTGCCGCTGATCGTGAAGGCCAGGAGCTTGTAGCGCGGGGTTGAATAGCCGATCGCGCGCATCCGCGGCTCGTTTTCGCGAATGCCGACGAGCACATGACCGAGCGGCGATTGGGTCAGCCGCCTCAGCCCCCAATAACACAAGAGGAAAAAGGCGAGCGTGAGGTAGTACATCACGAGCGAATCGTTGAGATCCAAGCCAAAGAAACCCGGCTTTTCGGGAACGCCGATGCCGTCCGAGCCGCCGGTCACGTCGCGCCATTTGAGCGCAACCGTGTAGATGAGCTGCGAAAATGCCAAGGTCAGCATCAAGAGCGTCACCCCGCTGGCACGGACGCAGAAGAAGCCGATGATCGCCGCGGCGAGCGCGGCGAGAAAAACGCCGACGAGAACGCCGAGCCACGCATCAAGATTGAAGAGCGCCGAAAGCACGATGACGGCATAGGCGCCGAGTCCAAAAAAAGCCGCATGGCCGAGCGATAAGAGCCCCGTATAGCCGAGCAGCACGTCGAGGCTCATGGCGAAGACGGCAAAGATATAGATCTCGGCAAGCAGCGTCCGCGGATAATCTTCGACGAAGAGAGGATAGAGCAGCATCGTTGCTATGACGATGAGGCCGGCGATGCGAATCCGCATCGTGGCTCCCGCTGCGCGCGGTGGGGCGAGCACGGGACGGCCCGGCGTTTCGCCGTGGACAATGCCGAAAATGCCCTGGGGTCGCACGAGCAGAACAACGGCCATGACGAGATAGATGAGAAACAGCGCCAGCGACGGGAAATAGGCTTTCCCGAAGGTATCGGCCTCGCCGATCAACAAGCTGCCGATGAAGGCGCCGCGCAAGCTGCCCATGCCGCCGATCACGATGACGATGAAGGCCGGAATGAGGATGTCGGAATCCATGCCTGGATAAAGCCCGAGCACCGGCCCGGCCGCGACGCCGCCGAGCGCCGCGAGCGCGACGCCGACGCTGAAGACTCCGGTGAAGAGCGCCGGGATATCGGCGCCAAGCCCGGCCGCCATCGCGCTGTCATCGACTCCGGCGCGGACCATGGCGCCGAGACGGCTGCGCTCGATGAAGAGCCACAGCAACATCGCCAGCGCCGCGCCGAGAGCGATGAGGAACAGCCGATAGGTCGAGAACGCGCCATCGGTGATACGCAGGACGCCTTGCAGCAGCTCGGGCGCCGGGAGGGTACGAATGTCGCTTCCCCAAATCGTGCGCACGAGATCGAAGAAGACGAAGGTGAAGCCGAAGGTCAGCAACACCTGGTCGAGGTGGCCGCGACGATAGAGTTGCCGCAAGAACAACCGCTCCATGATGGCGCCGATCAGCGCCGTCGGCAGCGGCGCCAGTAAAAGCGCGAGCCAGTAGCTGTGCGTCGTCCCGAAAATCGCGAGGCCGAAGAACGCGCCAAGCATGAAGAATGAGCCATGCGCGAGGCTCACCACATTCATGAGACCGAAGATCAGCGAGAGGCCCGCCGCCATCAGGAACAGCAGCATCGCATAGCCGAGGCCGTTCAGGAGCTGAACGAGCAGAAATTCCATCGTCGCGTGCGGTCCCCGTCCGCTCCGTTGTCACGGCCGGTTGCCATCCGGCCCTTCGCCGAGGCGCGACGGCCGAGACCAGATCGAGGTCGCCGCGCCGGATCGATTTGGCTAGCGCCAGAGCCGCTCGCTCGCCATCGCCGCTCCTTCGGCCAGCGCCTTGAATTTCGCCCATACGATACTCGGCACGATTTTCGTCTTTGCGGCGGCGACCGTTGAAAAGCCGCAATCGGCGCCGGCGATGACGCGCTCACGCCCGACAAGATCGGCATAGCGACAGATGCGCTGCGCCACGAGGCGCGGATGCTCGACGAAGCTCGTCGTCGAATCGATCATGCCGGGGATCAGAACCTTGTTGTCGGGAATGCGGATCTCCTTGAGATCCTCCCATTCATGCGCGTGCCGCGGATTGGCGCCCTCGAAGCTCACGGCTGAAGGCCGCGCCGAGAACACGACCTCGGCGATTTTCGCGAATGGAATGTCATGGGTATGCGGGCCTTCGTAATTGCCCCAGCAAATATGCATGCGCATCGATTCGGGCGGTATGTTGGCGGTCGCCGCGTTGAGCAGCTCGACATTGCGCCGCGCAATGCGCAGGAACTCCTCGTCCGTCTTATCCCGGTATTGATTGTTGCGCGCGGAAGCCAGGTCGGGACAGTCGATCTGAAGAACGAAGCCGGCCGCGACGACCGCCTCGTACTCGGTCTTCATGACCTTCGCGAGCGCTTCGATATAGGCGTCCTCGTCGTTGTAATAGGTGTCGATCACGAATTTCGTCAGCACGCCGGGCGACGCGCAGGTCATGAAGGCTTCGGTCGGCTTGACCTTGGCGACGGCGGCCTTGAGATGCGCCAGATCTTGCTCGAGCGGCTTTCGGTCGGCATAGCTCAACGGCCCGATGCAGGCGGGATAGGCGAACAGATCGAAGGGCTGCTCGCGCATCTGGAAATCCGGATGCTCCAACCGATCGCGGCCGACCATGACCTTACGGCTCTTCTCGATCGCGGCGGGGCTGCTACCGACGCCGGCGACGCGACCCTTGATATAAAAGGTATAGGACAGCTTGCTCATCTCGCCATCATTGACGATGTCGATGCCGCTCTCGCGCTGCTTCGCGACGATGTCTTCGACCGCTTTCGCGGACGCCGCCTCGAACGCGGCCGCATCGCTCGGTTTTCCGGCCTCGCGCGCCGCCATGAGATCGAACAAAAACTGCGGACGAGGCAGGCTGCCGACATGGGTCGTCAGAATTCGGTCTGTACTGAGCTTCATCCTCGTGGACCTCGATGCTTCGATGGAGAACCAGAACGCCCCGATACGCCGCTAAAAGTTTTTGACGCCGGGATCGCGCACATCCTTGATGGTGATGAAATCCTTGATGGCGAGCTGCCCGTCGACCTCGCGCACTTCGCAGATATAGACGTTCTGGATCGGATGATGCGTTACGGGATCGAAGCGGAAAGGCCCCCGCGGCGCATCGAAGGAGACCTTGACCATCGCTTCCGCGAGCTTGTCCTTATTGGTGGTATCGCCATCGACCGCTTTGATCGCCTCGTCGATCACGCGCGCGGTCACAAAGCCGTAGTCGGAAAAGGTGGTCGGGTCGCTCTTATAGTGATCGCGATAGGCGGAGACGAAATCCAAATTCACAGGCGTGTCCAGAGAGGTGGTGTAGATCTGCGGTGTGATCACGCCCATGGCGGCGCGACCCACGGCCTTCAGCGTATTGCCGTCGATTAGCGCCGAAAATCCCGTCAATCGCACGCGGTCGCTCAAACCGAGCTCGGCATATTGGCGAATGAACCGAACGGCGTCGGCGGCGGTATAGAAGTTGAAGCTCGCGCCCGCGCCGGAGGCGGCGATCTGGGTCAGATAGACGCTGAAATCGGTAGTTCCGAGCGGCGGATAGATCTCTTGCGCAACTTTTCCCCCCTTCGCCGTGAACGCGATCTCGAATTCGCGAATCGTATCGCGGCCGGCAATGTAGTCCGACCCCGTCGCGACCACCTCTTTCGCAACATTGTCATGGACCCATTGGCCCATCGGCGTGCAGAGCTGCCAGGTGGTGATCGTCGTGCGAAACAGATAGGGAATGCGCTCCCACGTGATCTGATCGCTTCCTGCGCCCGAGACGACGAGAAAGCTCTTGGTTTGCTTGACGAAATTCAAGAGCGCCATCGCCACATTGCTCGCCTGCGGCCCGACGATCATATCGACATGGTCGCTCTGGACGAATTTCTTCGTCTTCTCGAGGCCGATCTGCGCGTTGAATTGATCGTCCTCCTTGATCATCTCGATCTTTCGGCCCGCAATCGTCCAGCCGATGCGGTCGAAGTAGAGGCTCATGCCGTTGACGTTGTCGTTCGCATTGTAAGCCTGGGCGCCGGTGAAGCTGTTGAGGACGCCGAGCCGAATGGGCGCGCGCGTCTCAGCAAGGATGGCGGGCGCGGAAAGGCCGACGGCGAGCGCCGCGCCGCCCAGGGTCGCGTTCTGAAGAACACGACGCCGGGTCAACCCGGATGACGGGCGCTCGCGCGGAGCGTGTCGAGATGCATGACGCTCTGCCATTTGCCTTCCTCCCATCGTGTCGTAAAATGAAACACGATCTTATTTTTGATCATGATACGAGCCTACGGCGCGCGCCGTCAAGTTGTTGCGTCCGCTGGCTCCCTTGCCCAATCGAGGCATGCGCGCGCGTGACATCGGGATGTGACTTAAGATGAAGCAAAGCGTCGCCCGCGATCTGTACACCGTCGAAGCCGTCGAGCGGCTGGCCCGCATTTGCGCCCTCTTCACGCCCACGCGATCGACGCTCGAGCTTCGCGAGATCGCGCGGCTTTCGGAGATCCCGCTTCGCACGGCGGTGAAGATCGTGACCACGCTCGAGAACCGCCATCTCCTCGCGCGCAGCGGCGATGGCTGGACACTCGGGCCGGAGTGGCTGCGCCTTGCCGATTGCAAACGCAGCCATATCGATATTCGCACGGCCTCCCTCCCCGTCCTGCGCTGGATGCGTGAGCAGCTCAACGAGACGATCATGGTTGCGGTGAAAAGCGGCGATCGACGCATCGTCGTCGAATGCCTCGTCAGCACGCAGCCGATACGCCGTGTGAGCGAGATCGGCGACGAGACGCCGCTTCATGTCGGCTCGTCGGGCCGCACCATGCTCGCCGGGCTGAGCGATGACGAGATCGCGCGCTATCTCAAGCGGGTGAAGCTCGTCAATTATGGATACGATACCGTCACCGATCCCGTCCGCATCTGGTCCGATGTTCGAAAATCGCGCCGAAACGGGTATCTGACCGCGCGCGCCGAGATCACGAAGGAAAGCTTTTCATCATCGGCCCCGATTCGATCCTATACCGGCGAGATCGTCGCGGCTTTGACGATCACCTTTCCGCTCTCTCGCTTGAGCGATGCGCTGCGCGATGTCTCGATCGATCTGGCGATCGAAGGCGCACAGCGGATCTCTCGCCGCTTGGGCTATGCGATGACATCGGGTTCCAGCCCGTAGGAGCGACTTTGGCGAAAGCGACCTCATATCGGGACGCCGTCCTACCGCCCGATCGAAAGCAGCGCGCGGGCGTGCGCGTTATCGACCGCGCCATCGACATTCTCTCCTGCTTCACCGAAGCGAATGCCAATCTGAGCTTGCGGGATATTTCGGATAGGACGGGCATACACAAGGCGACGGCATTCCGGATCTTGTCGACGCTCGTCGATGCGAAGATCCTCGATCAGCCCACCCCGGGGGCACCCTACGAGCTCGGCTTTTTCGCGCTTCAATGTGCGGATGCGATCCTTTGCTCCAACGAGCTGCGCCGCCGCGCACTCCCGATCATGCTGCGCCTGCGTGATGCCTTGAATGAGACGGTCGTCCTTGCGCTGCGGCATGAAAATTCGGTTCTCAACATCGACAAGGTCATGAGCCGTCAAGGCATCATCGAAACGCCGACGATCGGCGTTTATGCGCCGCTGCACGAATCGGCGGCGGGCCTTGCCATCTTGTCGACCTTCGACGACGACGATCTCGCGCGATACATGAAGGCCGAATGTCTCGACCCGACTTCGCCCGAGGCGCGGATGATTCGCGAGCGCGCCGATAAATCGAGATCGTTGCTTGCCAATCCGGCGAAGGCAACGGCACAGATGCCGATCGTCGCCGTTCCGATCAGTGTTGGCGGCCGAGCGATTGCGGCGCTTTCCATCGCCATTCCGGCAGGCCGAGCCGATCGAGACCTGGTTCAGCGTTGCCTCAAAAAGCTGATCCGGGCTGCGCAGCAACTGGCGTCGACCTCGCCATAACCCCCGCGTGTCAGATGCGCCCCGCGCCCGGCTTGCCACAGGGCTCAAAAAGCGAGAGTATCGACTCAAATAACGAGAGTTGTCCTGGGAATTCCGGGTTTCGTCTTCCAAGGGAGGGCGTCATGGATGCATGTCTCTCGCCGAATGGTCAGAGCCGTTTTAACGGCGCCACACGGCCAAGCCGCTTGTTCGTCGCGACCACGACGGGCGTCGCGATCCTGGAACGTGCCGCGAAGGCTGCGCCGTGGCGGCTGGCCGCGACCACTCTCGATGGCCATCACATCAGCACTATGGTCGTGCTGCCCGATGGAGCCGGCATTCTCGCCGGTACGCATGGCGACGGCGTCTTCTGGAGCGCCGATGGAACGAATTGGGAAGCGCGCGACCACGGCCTGAGGCTGCGCGATATTTATACGCTCGGCACGGTCGTCGATAACGGCCAACTCGTTATCTATGCCGGCACCGAGCCGGCCTCGTTGTTCAGGAGCCTCGATCGCGGCCAGAGCTGGCGCGAGCTGCCGGCGATCGGCGAGCAAAAGAACAAGGATTGGACTTTTCCGGCGCCGCCACATATCGCGCATACCAAGATGCTCGCCTTCGATCCCCGCGATCCGCAGCATTTCTTCGCCGCGATCGAGCAAGGGGCGCTGCTGGAGACCCGCAATGGCGGCGAGAGCTGGCGCGAGCTCACGGATTATTCGCGGCCCGAGGATCGCGCCTTCAAGGATCTGCATCAGATTCTCGTGGTGCCGTCGCAGCCGCAGCGTCTCTTCATGACCACGGGTTGCGGTTCCTATCGCAGCGAGGATGGCGGCGAGCATTGGCAACGGATGACCGATGAAAGCTTCCGCCTCGCCTATCCCGATCACATTGCGCTGTCGCCCGACGAGAAGACCCTCTTCATGTCGGGCGCGGCCGATCATCCCGGCGCTTGGCGGCGATCCCACAATGCCGGCACCGCGATCCTGCGCAGCCGCGATGGCGGCGGGCAATGGGAGCTGCTCAGCAACGGTATTCCCGAAACCGCGCCGTGCAATATCGAAGCGATGAGCGTCGCTTGCTGGCCGGGCGGCTACAGCCTCTTGCTCGGCGACACGGATGGCACGGTCTATCTGAGCGAGGATGGCGGCGACAGCTTCCGCCGCATCGCCGACACGCTGAGCCCGATCTCGAAGGGCAACCACTTCGTGCCGCTACGTCGCGCCGCCGCGGCGTAGCGCCTTCGCCCGCTACCTCCAACCGGGCCGAAGCGCGCGCCGCAGCGCCGATCTTATGGGCGTCGTCGCTCTGAGTCCTCGGCTTCCGCCGCACCCGCGGGCGCACGCCGCTGCGATGCCAGAACGGCATCGCACAAGCCCTCGGCGCCGTGCATCATATGCTCGTTGAGCAAGTTGATCGCCGTCGCGGTGTCGCGCTCGAAGACGGCGCCCATGATGGCGCGATGCTCGGAATCGGTATCGCGATGCAGCTCGCGTGTCGCCCGGGCGAGATGCCGATAGCGGCCGGCTTGATCGAACAGAATATCGGCGAATGTACAAAGCCAGCGCGACCCCGCATGCGCCAATGCCGGGCACCGTCGGCCAGGGCATTGACATGCGACATCGGATCGAAAGGCGCGCCGGTCGCCAATGCGGCTTTCGATGTGGTCGCTCTCGCGCCCCGGGCTTTCACCATCATGAAGGAGGCGCGTCATCGGGTGCCGGCGAAGCTTTGGGGCTATTGGGTCGTGATTTCACAGGGACAAGAGCTCTTGGGCTAAGAGCCGAAGCGTGGTGCGCCGAGCCTAGCGGCTTGGTAGGAACGCCTCGGTATAGAGCTTCGACATGTCGGGTACCGTGTCGACGAGTTTCTGATCGACGAAAGCCCGCTTGAGGTTGGCGAGCGACTCCGCATCGAATTTGCAGTCCTTGCTGAACTTGCTGGCTGTGAGGTCGTATTCCTTTGTCATCACGCCTTCGGAATAACCCGTGACGTCGCTTTCGATCTTGACCGTCTCCGCCTTATGTGCGGCCAGATAGTCGATCGTCTCCAGCCAGGCGGCGAGGAATCTCTTTAGCGTGTCGGGATCGTCCGCGATCAGATGCTGGGTCGCGTAGATCGTGCCAGCGGAAATATTGCCGACGAAGCTCGTGGCCGAAATAAGGAACCGCCCTTCCTTCTTTTCTTCCCAATTGAAAATATTCGAGGTGACGGCGATATCGGCGTCGATCGCATTGGTGCGAAATGCCGCGATCGTCGCGGCAGCGCCGTTGCCGATAGCGACGGGTTCCACGCCCTTCGGTCCCCATCCCTGGTGCTGTGCGAGTTGCTTCGCAAGCCAATCGGTGAGCGAGCCGGGGCTCGATATCCCGATCCTCTTGCCCTTGAGCTGATCGATTGCGCGGATGGGCGACTCCCAGGGAACGGCGATGCCGATGATCACGATGGGCGACATGATATTGCAGACGGCAAGTGTCGAAGCGCCCTTGGCCGTGAGCGCCATCTCGGTTCCGGCGCCAAGGCCGATATCGACGCTGCCGGCCGTCATGGCCTGCGACAGCTTGCTGCCGCCGGTGAAATCGGCGATCTTCAGGTCGACACCATGCTTTTTGAAGAGCCCAAGCCGGTCGCCGACGTGCACCGGCAAGAATGCCGTCGAGTTCGCATCAGCCTTCCCGACGGTGATAGAGCCCGCGGCCGACACGACCGATGCCGAAAATAGGCCGCACAACGCGATTGCCAGCGCGCCGACGAATCGGCCTGGTGCATGAATTTCGCTCATGGTTTCCTCCTCTGCTTTCGACCGCGCATTGCTTCGATGTGGTCGGCGCGCTTTCAAGCGGCCTGGCGATCCCGCTCCACTTTAGCTTTGATTGCGATTTCATGAGGAGCCTTTTAAGTGAATCGGTTCGTGATCATCTCCGGTTGTTCGGGGGGCGGAAAATCCGCCCTGATTGCCGAGCTATCCCGACGGGGATATGCCATCGTGGAAGAGCCGGGCCGCCGGATCGTGCGCCAGGAGATCGACGGCGGCGGCTCAGCCCTTCCGTGGCTGGATATGGCTGCTTTTTTGCGGCGCGTCGTAGCGACGTCTATCGCCGACCGCCTGTCGGCACCTACGGGCCCAGGATGGGTCTTCTTCGACAGAGGCTTGATCGACGCCGCAGCCGGACTTGAAAGCCTGACGGGTGAATCCGTCCTGGCCTCATTGAGTCAAGAACAACGTTATCACCGGCAGGTGTTTCTGACGCCGCCTTGGCCGGAAATTTATGTCACGGACCCGGAGCGGCGTCACGGATTCGATGCCGCCGTCGCCGAATACGTCCGACTCCGCGAGGTCTATCCGTCGCTCGGCTATAAAATATCGATTCTCCCGAAACTTGGCGTGGCGGAACGAGCCGACTTTGTTTTGAACGCCCTCGACTCGTAACGGACGGCTGCGCACCCCGGAGAACGCACGCACACGCTTGGGCTTACGTACAAAGTCCTTGTAGGGTTTCGATGCCCACCGTGCCGATGAGCGGCAGCATCCAGGTTTTCACCACGACGAGAGGGACGGTATCGTTTTGCGCGTTGACGAGACGCCAGTCGGCATTTCGTTCGCGGTCCAATGCAATTGGACATTTCCGGAACTCGTTCGTCAGACCGTTGTGGAGATACTTGATGACGAGCGTCTCGCGCGCCTGGCCGTCGACGATAGAGCCCTGCAGAATCACGGCAGGATGACCTGGCGTCCCATCCAGCACCGCGCCGTCCGCGCTTGCGATCTCCTGGGGCGTGAATTCGCGCACCCGTACACTGCGCGAGACACCCTGCCGCTTCGTCCGATCGGTATCGAACTCATGCGTTTCGAAACGGATCGCCCTGATATTCGCCCGGTTGTCGACGCTGACGCCCAGGCAGTGGTAAGTCTCATCGCGCGTATTGGCGACCTTGGCAAGGAACTGCACCGATGATCGCGCGGCTGAGCAATCGCGGCTCATGACAGTCATATTCTCGGCTCGCGCCATGCCGACAAGCACGATGATGGCCCCAATCGCGAGCGCGGATGAAAGACGAAACGATATCGCAAGCATGACCAATTTTCGTCCAAAAACCGTGACGAATTCGTGAAGCCACCGCCGCCGCATCTCTTGTGACACCATTCGATCAGGACCGCGCGATTCTCTCATCATAGTAATGAGACAACACGATCTTGATCGTGGCGGCGACCGGAACCGCGAGAACGAGTCCCAAAACGCCGAGAAACACCGCGCCCGAAAGGAAAGCGAACATGATTGCGACGGGATGGAGATAGGCCGCCCGTCCCAAGACGAGCGGCCCGATCAGCTGATCGATCGACAAGCGAAGGATCGGCGCAACCGCCGCAAGGCACGCCATCATGAACACGCTTGTCTGCTGCACGGCGGCAAGGCAAATCAGCGCGATCGACAGAATGGGCCCCAAAATAGGAATGAGCTCGAGCAGGCCGATGACGATCGCAAGAAGCGGCCCATCGGCGACGTGAAAGATGGCAAAAGCGATCCACGCAACGACCGAGGCATAGAGAACGACAACGATGAGACCAATAAAGTAGCGTCTCAGAACGGGCTCAACCACTAGGCCAAGATGTCGCACTTCGTCGCGGTATTCCGGGGGCACGAGCCACAGCAGCCCGCGTGCCAACTGCGGGCCGGAAACGAGAAAATAAGCAAGCAGCACCAAGCACAAAATGAAGCCCAGCGCCGCCGCGGCGCCAGCCGAGACGAGGGAGAGACCGCCGCCCCCCAAAAGAAAATCCCGTAGCTTTGCCAGCAGGGTTTGACCAAGCGCATCGGCGTCGGTCACCTCGCCGAGAAATACGATATGGCCATCCGTCGCAATCGCATCGATGACACGCTGCTGCAACTGAGGCACATGCGCCACGAGATCGCCAAAATCGGCGACGATGGCCCGGCCCCACCAATAGCCGAGGCACGCTAAAGCAGCGACGAGGGCAACATAAACCACGAGGGCCGCTGCCCATCGCGGCAAGGGCTGAAGCCGTAGCCGGAGCTTGTCCACCAAAGGCGAGAGAAGGAAGCTCAGTGCCGCAGCGACGACGAAGGGCAAAAGTACGATGCGTACGTGGTAGAGAAAGAGGAAGAGAATCGCGAGCGCCGCAGCGATCGGCCAACCGGGAACCTTTCTTCGCGTCGCCGCCGTTCTATGCGTCAATTCTCTTCCCGCCCCTCTCGCTCGTCACGCGCCCGCATGACAGGCCCGGTCCTCACGGGCTATAAGCGCGCCCTTTCCAGATGACACGGCCCCGCACACGCCAAAAAACGCCGTTTGCAGCAATGATCGCCGCTAAGACGGCGCTCAAGGGAAAGAAGAGACCGAACCACCAGCGGATTTTCAAGTGGCGCGCCAAAGCGATCGACGTGGCGAACACAGCGACCGAGGCCAAAGTCGCAAGACACAACGCAAGTAATGTCGAAAAGCGCAAATCAACACTTGCCATCAACGCGGCAGGCGGCAGAAGCAGCGCCGACCAGCCGATGAAAACTGCGCCAAGGGCTGTCGCCAGTGTCCGCGCGAGACCGCCATAGATTTCGGTGACGTTCTTCGACAGCCCCTCCCAAAGATCGCCAGCGTTTCGATACATCCGTGTTCGGATCAGCGTCTCGGCACCGAGCACAGCAATACGGAATCCCGCCTTTTTGACGCGCAGCGCCAGTGCGGCATCCTCGCAAATCGCGCCGCAAATCGCCGCATGCCCGCCGACGGCGAAATAGCATGACGCCTTTATAAGGATAAACTGGCCATTGGCCGTTGCGTCGCCGAAACCCGGCGCGTTGACTCGCGCGAGGTCCCGTGTGGCGGCTATCGCAAGAAATCCGACCGGGATCACCAGCCGGTCGAGAAAGCCCGAGAGTTCTTGAAAAGGCTCGAGCGAGATCATGGCAAGGTTTTGTCGCTCGGCCGTGACGACGGCGCTCCGCATCAGTTCGG
This sequence comes from uncultured Rhizobiaceae bacterium, assembly GCA_964391905.1. Lineage (GTDB taxonomy): Bacteria > Pseudomonadota > Alphaproteobacteria > ATCC43930 > CGMCC-115725 > CAIKMD01. The sequence goes on along the minus strand of CAYMNX010000524.1, from coordinate 20,259 downwards.
GCTCAGCAATCGTATCGGCATCGGCGAAGCATAGCCATTCTGCGTCCGTCGTCAGCGCGCCATACCAGCAAGCATGAGGCTTTCCCGCCCAATTTTCAGGCAGGGCCGCCGCCGCGATCAATTCAACGTGGCGGTCGGTCGTGGCGCCAATGCGGCGAACGATGCCGGCCGTATCGTCGCTGGAGTGATCGTTGACGACGATGCAACGGATCTTGTCTTTGGGATAGTCCTGACGAATCAGCCCTTCGAGACAAGACGCAATATTGTGCCCTTCGTTCCGCGCCGGAACGATGACGGCGAGTGTTGGCAGGCTCGGGGCGCCCCAAGGGATACTGGCATAAAGCGTTTCATAGCAGCGAAATTGCTGAAGGATGCGAAAGAGCGAGAGGCCTACAAGGCCCGAAAAGACAAGGGACGCGCCGAGCAGCCACACGGGACTTATCGCTCGACCTGCGAGTTCACTCCACGATCACTACCAAACAGTCGGCAACAGGGAACGTCGCACGATGGTTTCTGACAAAATGACCGCCTCTTTTTCGCACCTGGCCTCATGAGCATTCGATCCAAAAAGCCGCCGCGCTAACCAAACCACGCACGGAGCCGATCGGTTCCGGGCACCGCGCAAGGGACGGGGCTGGGAACGAATTGATCGCTCTCGCGTTGCTATGCCGGTGGGAGGGACTCGTGCCGTGGCCGCCACATTCGGACCGAGGGCAAATCTTTTCATGGCGGCAGGCATCATTGTCGCCGGCGGCATCGGCATCGGTCTCATTTCTCTGATATGGATCGTCCCAAATACCAGCTATACGACCGCAATCGGCTTCACCCCGCCACAGCCCGTTCCCTTCAGTCACCAACATCATGTCGGCGGCCTGGGCATTGATTGCCGCTATTGCCATACCTCCGTGGAGATCTCGTCGAATGCGGGCATGCCCGCAACGCAGATCTGCATGACTTGCCATTCGCAGATCTGGACCAACGCATCGGTTCTGCAACCGGTGCGGCAGAGTCTCGCGCAAAAGGTGCCGTTGCGCTGGAACCGCGTCTATGCCCTCCCTGACTACGTCTATTTCGATCACAGCATTCACGTCGCGAAGGGTGTCGGCTGCAGCGAATGCCATGGCGATGTCGCCGATATGCCGCTGACGAAGAAGGTGACCAGTCTCTATATGAGCTGGTGCCTCGATTGCCATCGCAATCCAGCGCCGCATCTGCGGCCGCGCGATGCCGTCTTCGATACCGACTGGCATCGCACGGCCGACACGCCCTCGGGCGAACAGCTCATGACGCTTTATCGCATCCATCCCGCAAGGCTGTCGGACTGCTCGGTGTGTCATCGATGACAAAGGGTGAAGGCAGTTTCGATCTCGCCACGCTACGCCGGAAACTGGCGGAGAAGCGTGGAAGGCCTTTTTGGCGCAGCCTCGAAGAGCTCGCCGAGACTCCCGAATTCCTGGCACGGCTTGCGCACGAATTTCCGGCCTTCGAGCAAGCCGCCCGCGCGAGCCCCGATCGCCGGCGCTTCCTGCAATTGATGGCGGCCTCGATCGCGCTTGCCGGCATGAGCGGCTGCGGCGCCGAGGAGGAGCCGCGCGAGCTGTCACCGCATGTGGAGCAACCGCCCGGAGTCATTCCGGGTCGGCCCCGCTATTTTGCCACCGCCACCGGGCTCGACGGTTTCGGCAGCGGCGTTCTGCTGAAGCACGAGATGACGCGTCCGATCAAAGTCGAGGGCAATCCCGATCACCCGGCAAGCCTTGGCGGCACGAGCGCAGTCGGCCAGGCCTCGATCCTGGGGCTCTACGATCCCTACCGCGCGCAAAGCATTATCGGGAATGGGCAGATCGCCAGCTGGGAAAGCGCAATCACGATGCTGACCGCCCGACGCTCGATGCTCGCCGAGCGGGGCGGCCAAGGCTTCCGCCTTCTTACCGGTGCCGTGACCTCGCCGACCTTGCTGGCGCAGATCGCCGCTCTTCGAGCAATGCTTCCGGACATGCAGTGGCATCAGTGGGAGCCGCTTCACCGCGATACCCTCTCTGAAGGCGCAAGGCTCGCCTTCGGACGCGACATCGACATGGTGTTCGATCTCACAAAAGCCGATGTGATTGTCGGCATCGAGAGCGATCTCATCAGCGGCGCGCCGGGCCATTGGCGCTATGGGCGCGATTTTGCCGTGCGGCGCCGTGCCGGCGAAGTGCGGGAGGCGATGAGCCGCGTCTACGCGCTCGAGGCAACGCCGACCCTCATCGGCGCGAAAGCCGATCATCGCTTCATCACAAAACCATCGGAAAGCGCCGCTGCGTTGCGCTTCATCGCCGCCACCGTCGGCGCCGGCCCCGCCGACTGGAGTAATGAGGCGGCGCCTCATTCCGACGCGCTCAAACTACTCGCCGCGGATCTGATGTCGCATCGGGGCCGCTCGCTCCTTCATGCCGGTCGCGAGCAGCCGCCGGAGATTCACGCGCTTTGTCACGCCATCAACCAAGCTCTCGGAAACTTCGGTCAGACGCTCCGCGCGATCGAGCCCGTCGCAGCGCCGGTCGCGGACGGACATGCCCGATCACTGTCGACCCTCACCGACGATATGGCTGCGGGCAAGGTCGACACCTTGCTGATCCTGAGCGCCAATGCCGTGTATACGGCAGCGGCCGACAAAGACTTCGGCGCCGCGCTCGGTCGCGTCGGCCTTTCGATTTATCTCGGCGACTATGCCGACGAGACGGCCGAGCGCTGCCATTGGCATATCCCGGCGACCCATGAATACGAGGCCTGGGGCGATATCCGCGCCTTTGACGGGACCGCGACCATCCAGCAGCCGCAGGTTCGTCCGCTTTATGGCGGTCACTCGGCACATGAGGTGCTGGCCGTCTTGCTCGGCGAAACGCGGCCCGACGATCTGTCTCTTTTGCGCGCGCACTGGCAGCACAGCGCGGGCGAAAGCAATTTCGAAAATTTCTGGCGCTCCTCCTTGCGCGCGGGCGTGGTGCCGAACAGCGCCGCGCCGCAAGTGCCGGTATCGCTACGACGCGATTATGCCGACGCCGTGGCAACCGCTGCGAGCAAGGAGACCGGTCTCACCTTGCTCTTCCGGCCCGACATCGGTGTGTGGGACGGCCGCTTCGCCGGAAATGCGTGGCTCCAGGAAGTGCCGCGCCCTCTCACGCGCATCGCCTGGGACAACGCAGCGCTGATTGCGCCGGCGACCGCCGAGAGACTTGGAGTCTCGCAGGCTGAGCTCGTCGAGCTCTCGCTCGGGGCGCGCAAGCTTCGCGCGCCCGTTTGGATTCTGCCGGGGCAGGCCGCCGATTGCATTACCCTGCCGCTCGGCTATGGCCGCCACCGCGCCGGACCGGTTGGAAGCGATGTCGGATTCAATGCCTATCTCCTGCGCAGCGCCGACGCACCGTGGCAAGCGATCGATGCGGGGCTTACACGCATGGACGGCAAGCAACACACCTTTGCCGTCGAGCAAGTCGAGAATCTCGTTCAAGGGCGCGATCTCATTCGCGATGCCGATTTGAGCACGCTGCTCGAGGATCCCGCCTCGCTGACCTACTCCAAGAACGAGGCGACGCTCTATCCGGGCTTTCCCGACGACGGCATCGCCTGGGCGATGAGCATCAGCCTCAATTCCTGCATCGGTTGCCAGGCCTGCGTTGTCGCCTGTCAGGCCGAGAACAACATTCCGGTCGTCGGTAAGTCGGAGACGGCGCGTGGCCGCGCGATGCACTGGTTGCGGATCGACCGGTATTATCAAGGCGATCTCGACGATCCCGGGACCGCATTTCAGCCCGTTCCCTGCATGCATTGCGAGAATGCACCCTGCGAGGTGGTTTGCCCGGTGCAAGCGACCATGCACGACGCCGAAGGCGTCAATGTCATGGTCTATAACCGCTGTGTCGGAACGCGCTTCTGCTCCAACAATTGTCCTTACAAGGTGCGGCGCTTCAATTGGTTCGGCTATGCCTATGCCGAAAACCGGCCGCGCGAATCCTGGAACCCCGATGTCACCGTTCGGGATCGCGGGGTAATGGAGAAATGCACCTACTGCGTCCAGCGCACGCGCCAGACGATGATCGCGGCGAATCGCGAGGATCGCCCGATTCGCGACGGCGAGGTGATGACCGCTTGCCAACAAGCCTGCCCCACGCAAGCGATCGTCTTCGGCGATCGCAACGATCGCGACAGTGCCGTCGCGCGACGCAAGGCGAGCCCGCTCGATTACCCGATTCTCGACGACCTCAACACCCGGCCGCGAACGACCTATGAGATGGTCATCCGCAATCGGAATCCGGATTTGAAGGGCGGCTGATGGCTTCGATCACCGAAACCGATCTGCGCGAGCCGGTCATCGGACCGGAGCAGAATTACACGAGCGTCAGCGAGCAGCTGAGCGATCTCGTGCTCGAACGCCCGACACCGCTTTGGTGGTATGGCGGGATGGCCGTTTCGCTGCTCTTGCTGACTATCCTGATCATCGCCGCGACTTGGCTCTTCGTCTTCGGCATCGGCGTCTGGGGCGTCAATATTCCGGTCGCCTGGGGGCTTGCGCTCGCCAATTACGTCTGGTGGATCGGCATTGCGAGCGGCGGAACCTTCATTTCGTCCTTGTTCTACATTATCGAGGCGGATTGGCGAAACGGCGTCAATCGCTTTGCCGAATCGCTGACGCTCTTTGCCGCGGCCGCGGCCGGGCTGATGCCGATCTTCCATTTGGGGCGCCAGGGCCTGTTCTACTGGCTCTTTCCCTATCCCTCCGTCATGGGGATCTGGCCGCAGTTCCGCAGTCCATTGCTATGGGATTTCTTTGCCCTTCTTTTTTACATCCTCAACTCGATCGTGTTCTGGTATGTGGGGCTCGTTCCCGATTGTGCGACTTTGCGCGACCGCGCCAAAAGCCGCTTGCAGCAGATTTTCTACGGCACTCTTGCCCTCGGTTGGCGCGGATCGGCACGCCACTGGCGCAGCTACAAGCTCGTCTACCTTGTCATGGCAGGCTTCATGGCGCCGATGGTCGTTTCCGTGCACAGCATTGTCGGTCTCGATTTCGCCGCAGGGCTTGCCGCCGGATGGCATTCGACGCAGTGGCCGCCCTACTTCTTCATCGGCGCCCTTTTCTCGGGCTTCGCAGCGATCTTGCTGCTGCTCATCCCGATCCGTCGCCTTTATGGACTCGAGCGGATCGTCACCGGCCGTCATCTCGACGTGCTGGCAAAGCTTATGGTCGCGACGAGCTTGATGCTCGGCTACTGCTACGCGCTCGAAGCATTCCAGCCGTTTTATCGCGGCGATGCGCCGGAAGTGACCATGTTCCTCTTCCGCCTGTTCGGCCCCTACGCCGCAGCCTATTGGCTCCACGTCGTCTTCAACATTGCTTTGCCGCAACTCTTCTGGTTTCCGGCACTGCGCCGCAACGAGCTTCTGCTCTGGCTCGTCGCCCTCGCCGTTATCATTGGCATGTGGCTCGAGCGCTACACCTTCGTCGTCACGAGCCTCGCGCGCGATTACATCCCATCCGAATGGAACAATTACAGCGCCACGATCTGGGACTGGGCGATCCTGTTCGGCTCGGTCGGGCTCGTCCTCGTCGGCTTCTTCCTCTTTATTCGTCTGCTGCCTGTGGTCTCGATTTTCGAGTTGCGCGAAGTCGTTCGCCGCGAGCATCCCCATGGCTGAGGAGAAGAGCAGAGCGATCTATGGCCTCGTGGGCGCATTTCGCACGCCCGACGACGCGCTTGGTGCCGTGCGACAACTTCATCACGACGGCTTCCGCAACTTCGACGTCTACTCGCCGCTCCCCATCGAAGAGATGAGCGCGCTCTTGCCGCGCCGTCCGCAGGTCCGGCTCGCGCTCTTTTTATTTGTCGCGGCGCTGGGCGGCGCGGCGCTCGGCTACTTCATGCAATACCAAATCGCCGTCGTTCTCTATCCGATCAATATCGGCGGCCGTCCCTATCATAGCTGGCCCGCCTTCGTGCCGACCGCGTGGGAGATCGCCGCATTCGTCGTCGTTTATGTCGGCTTCATTGCCTTGCTTATCACCTGCCGCTTGCCGAAGCTTTATCACCCCGTCTTCGATGCGCCTGGCTTCGAGCGTGCGTCACAGGACCACATCTTTCTCTGCGTCGAGGCCCGCGATCGACAATTTGATTCGCGGCGATTATCGGAGCTCTTTGCACAACATCGCGCGCTGCGCATTGCAGAGGTGATGTCACGGTGAGGCGTAAAAGCACATTGCCCCTCGCCGCCGCGGCCCTGGTCCTATCCGCCCTGGCCGGCTGCGACAAGATGGCAAATCAGCCGAAACGCCTTCCCTATGAGCGCCGTGTCGGAGAAACAGCCGCATCCAACGACCTTCTCCCCGAAGGGGTGGTAGCCCGCAACGATGCGCCGGCGCCGCCCCCGCCGCCAGTAACGCTTGCGCTGCTCAAGCGCGGACAACAGCGCTTCGATATCTACTGCGCTCCGTGCCACAGCCGAGTTGGCGACGGGCAGGGAATGATCGTCCAGCGCGGCTTTCCGGCGCCGCCGCCCTATACCAGCGATCGGCTCATGGAGGCGCCGTCGCAGCATTTCTACGACGTCATCACGAACGGCTATGGCGTCATGTTCTCTTACGCCGATCGCGTTACGCCGGAAGACCGTTGGGCCATTACCGCTTATATCCGTGCGCTGCAGACAAGCCAGCATGCGTCGCTCGATCAAGCGCCACCCGACGTGAGAAATCGTCTCGAGCGATGAGTGAGCAGGGCTTCATACGGTCGTTCATAGCCGCTCTCGCTTGCGGCCTCGGCGGCTGTGGCGTTGCGCTCCTCGGTTATTTCATCGCACCGCACCTTTTCTTTCCGGCATGGCTCGCCGCCTTCTGGTACTGCCTGAGCCTGCCGCTGGGCGCGCTTGCTCTGCTCCTCGTCCATGATCTGACCGGCGGGCGCTGGGAGATCATTGCCCGCGCGCCGCTCGAGGCGGCAGTCGCGACGATGCCGCTCTTCATCCTCGCCTTCCTGCCGCTCATCGCCGGGATGACGGTGCTTTACCCATGGACGCATGCCGACGTGCTTTCGTCCCTGCCCAATCGTTGGTATCTCAATGTCGATTTCTTCGGCGTGCGCGCCGCGATCTATCTGCTCGTCTGGAATTTTCTCCCTTTTATCCAAACCCGTCCGCAGCGCCCGGCTTGGCTCAGCGGCGTCGGGCTTATTCTTCTTGGCTTCTCCAACACCTATGCGGCGATCGATTGGATCATGTCGATCGAGCCCCATTGGTTCTCGACCATCTACGGCATGATGGTTGGCGCCGGCCAATTCGTCGTCGCGCTCTCTTTCATCTTGCTCGTGAGCATTTCCCGTCAGCCGACGAGCGCCATCGATCCGCCGCAATTCAGGCACCACTTGGCGACGCTCGCGACATTGCTCTTGGCTGTCGACATTTTCTGGGCCTATACGGCCTACAGCCAGTATCTGATCATCTGGGAGGAAAACCTCCACGCCGAGATTCCGTGGTATCTCGAGCGTCTTCGCGATTTCTGGCGCCCTCTTATTTATGTGATCGCGATTGGCCACCTCGTGGTGCCGCTCTTCGTCCTGGTGTGGACGCCGACCAAGAAAACCCCTTGGGTCGTCGCCACGGTCTGCGCCATCCTGGTGCTGGCCGATCTTCTCCACGTCTGGTGGCTCGTGCTTCCGCGTTTCCGCGGCGCTGGCCTCGGTTGGATCGCGCCTGCCGCCGTCATCGGCCTCGGCGGCATCTGGCTGTCGCTTTTCCTGTGGCGGCTGCGCCGCATCGACCACGCCGCCCTCCTCGAATCGCCTCGCTGGCATGGAGCCAAGCCGTGAGCGAGCGCGATCGGATCGTCGAGAATAGCGAGACGCGGTTTGAAGCGTCGGATATGAACGCCCGGGCCGTCGGTTTCGTGGGGCTGGGGCTGTTCGTTTTTCTCGCTTTAGCGCCGTTTCTTCTCACCCTCTTCTATTCGCCCGCGACCAAAGATGTCGATCGCGCGCTGTCGATTCGGCCGCCGCAGCCGGAATTGCAGCTCAATCCGGCAAATGATCTCGCAAAGCTGCGCGCCGCGAAGGAGGATCGCCTTCAAAGCTATGGCTGGGTCGATCGCGAGCACGGCATCATTCACATCCCGATCGACCGCGCGATGGATACCATCGCGGCGCAGGGCATTCCCGATTTCGCGAAGCCGCCATGACTTGCCGCGTCTTGCTCTTCTGCATCGGGTTGCTCGTGATCATGCCGGGTGGCGCGGCGATGAGCCAATCCGCCTTCACTGCCGGCGAGCTCGAGACGCTGGAATTTCATCAGCATCCGGGCACCCGCTTGCCGCTTGGCGCGCGCTTCGTCGACGACGAAGGGAAATCGGTCGGTCTCGGCGATTTCTTCGGCGCGCGGCCCGTCATCCTGGTGCTCGACTACCTTCGGTGCAAAACGCTCTGCGGCTTCGCGCTCTCGAGCCTTGCCGGGGCGCTCGACCGTGTACCGCTGGTCGCGGGGCACGACTTCTCGGTGATCGCGCTGAGCATCAATCCGCGCGAAGGGCCGGCCGATTCACGGGCGGCGCATGCAAAATACCGCGCGCGTGGCAGGGGGGGAGACGGCTGGCACTTCCTCACCGGCGATGAAGCCGACATACGGCAGGTTGCCGCCGCGGTCGGCTTTCCCTATCGCTATGACGCGGCCGCCGATCAATACGCGCACCCCGCGGGTGTGACGGTGATCGCGCCCGATGGGATCATCTCGCGATACATCCTCGGCATCGATTATCGCCCGCTCGATCTACGGCTCGCTCTGACCGAGGCCGGGAAGGGCGCGATTTCGAGCCCGGCCACGAATTTGCTTCTGCTCTGCTACTGCTACGACCCTGCGACCGGACGATATAGCGGGCAAGTCAATACGGCGATGCGCGTCCTCGCGGCTCTTACCGTGATCGCGCTGATCGGCCTCCTCCTGCAGCTTTCGCGCGCGAAGAAGGCAGGGTCGCGATGAGCTGGATTCCTTTTTGGCCGACGGATGCTTCCGCCACGGGCCAGACCGTCGATGCAATCACAATTGCCGAGCTCATCCTGGTGTCGGTGATTCTTATTTTCGTCTTCGGGATGATGTTCACCTTTTCCATCTATTATCACCGCGGCAGCAAAGCAGATCGCGCCATACCCGCAAAGAGCTGGCATTGGGAGATCGGGTGGACGACGGCCACGCTGATCGCTTTTCTCGCGCTCTTTGCCTGGGGCGCGCATGCCTACCTTTATCTCTACCAGCCGCCTCGCGCCGACCTCGAGATCTACGTCGTCGGCAAGCAGTGGATGTGGAAAATTCAGCACCCCGGCGGACAGCGCGAGATCGATGCGCTTCATCTTCCGCTCGGCAAGATCGTGCGCGTCGTTCTCGGTTCCGAGGACGTCATTCATAGCTTCTACATCCCCGCCTTTCGCGTGAAGCACGATGTCGTGCCGGGAACGAATCAGGTTTTCTGGTTCAAGCCGACGCGGCTCGGCAGCTTCCGCATCCAATGCGCCGAGTTCTGCGGAACGGGACATGCCGATATGACCGGCATGGTGACGGTGATGACGCCCGCCGATTATGGGGAATGGCTCCAGCAGCAGGGCGCCGGCCCATCGCTCTCGCAGCAGGGCGAAGTACTCTTTCGCCAATATGGCTGCAGCGGCTGCCACGAGCCCGGCAGCTCCGTCCACGCGCCATCGCTCGTCGGTCTTTATGGCAGCCTCGTTCATCTGCAGGATGGCGAGACGGTTCGTGCGGATGAGCGTTATGTACGTGACAGCATCTTGTTGCCGCGCGCGCAGATCGCTGCCGGATATCCGCCGGTCATGCCGTCTTTTGCCGGGCAGATCGGCGAGGACGATCTGATGAAGCTGATCGCCTACATTCAGTCGCTCGCACCGAAGCAAGAGATGCCGCCATGACCGCTATCGCCGCCGAGTTCCCACGCAGCTACTTGACGCATGAATTCACGCTCCGTTCGTGGTTTCTCACCACGGATCACAAGCGAATCGCGCTGCTCTTCTTCGCGTCGATCACGATCTTCTTTTTCATCGGCGGTTTTGCCGCAACGCTGATCCGGATCCATCTCGTCGATCCGGCAGCTCATCTGCTGCAACCCGACATGTACAACCGCATGTTCACGATGCACGGCATCGTGATGGTATGGTTCTTCCTCATTCCTTCGATCCCGACGACCCTGGGGAATTTTCTCATTCCGCTGATGATCGGCGCGCGTGATCTTGCCTTCCCGCGCCTCAATCTCGCGAGCTGGTATCTTTTCAACCTGTCGGGCATCCTCGCCGTCTATTTCCTCGTGAGCGGCGGAGTCGACACAGGTTGGACGTTTTACACGCCGTTCTCGACGCTGTTTTCGAACAGCCATGTGATCGCCGCCGCGGTTGCCGTTTTCGTCAATGGCTTTTCGACGATCATGACGGCGCTCAATTTCGTCGTCACGACCCACCGCCTGCGCGCGCCGGGCCTCACCTGGTTTCGCTTGCCGCTCTTCGTCTGGGCCATCTATGCCACGAGCGTGATCATGCTGCTGGCGACGCCCGTCCTGGCGATGACCCTTGCCCTCATTGCGATCGAGCGTTGGCTCGGCGTTGGCATATTCGATCCGTCGCTCGGCGGCGATCCGCTCCTATTCCAGCACATGTTCTGGTTCTACTCGCACCCGGCGGTCTACATCATGGTCCTTCCCGCCATGGGCACGGTCAGCGAGCTCGTCAGCTGTTTCGCGCGGCGGCCGGTCTTCGGCTATCGCGGGATGGCCTATGCCTTGATCGCGATCGCGGTGATCGGCTTCTTCGTTTGGGGTCATCACATGTTCGTCGCGGGAATATCGATCTTCTCCGCTATCGTCTTCTCGCTCATGAGCTTCATCGTCGCCGTGCCCTCGGCGATCAAGGTCTTCAACTGGACAGCCACGCTTCACGGCGGCAGCATCTCCTTCGATGCGCCGATGCTCTATGCCTTGGGCTTCGTGGGCTTGTTCACCATCGGCGGACTGACCGGCCTGATGCTCGCGACCCTCGCGATCGACATCCATGTAACGGATACCTATTTCGTCATCGCCCATTTCCACTACATCATGGTAGGCGGTACGGTGAGCGCCTTTTTCGGTGGGCTTCACTACTGGTGGCCGAAGATCACAGGGCGACTTTATCCCGAGATCTGGGCGCGCGCCGCGGCGATTCTCACCTTTCTCGGCTTCAATCTCACTTTTTTCCCGCAGTTCATCCTCGGCTACCTCGGCATGCCACGACGCTATTACACCTACCCTCCGGAATTCCAAGTGTGGCATGTCCTGTCATCGGCCGGCGCGTCGATTCTCGCTGTCGCTTACGTGATGCCGCTTTTCTATCTCGGGTGGTCGGTTCTTCGAGGGCCGAAAGCCGGCCCCAATCCGTGGCATGCGACGGGTCTCGAATGGCGCACGAGCTCGCCGCCTCCCGAGCATAATTTTGAAGCGACGCCGGTCGTCACCCGGCCGCCTTATCAGTACAACCCGGTCGATGGCAGTTACGTCTCGCAGGACGGCGTCGCCAATGCGTGAGCTTCGTCCCGAGGTTCAGTACCGCACCCTCGCTCAGCAAGGAGAAACGGCCGAGCTCGGCATGTGGGTGTTTCTTGCGACAGAGGTTCTGTTCTTCGGCGCCCTTTTCTTCGCCTACTTCGTCTACCGCACGGCCTATCCCGACCAATTTTCCCTGGCCGCGCGCGATTCGAAGATCTTGCTCGGCAGCATCAACACCGCGCTGCTGCTCACGAGCAGCCTCACCATGGTCGCGGCGATCGGGCGGGTGAAGCAGGATCGCGGCGGCGCCGCGGCGCTTCTCTTCCTCACCGCGGTGCTCGGCATCGCCTTCCTTGGCGTCAAGGCCTATGAATATGTCCAGGATTACGAGGATCAGACGGTTCCCGTCCTCAATTTCGTCCTCAAATCCGGCCATCAGCCGCCCACCCAACTCTTTTGGATCTTCTATTTCGTCGCGACCGGCGTCCATGCGGTTCATTTGTCGATCGGTATTGCGTTCGTGCTGATCATGACCCTGAAGACAAGGCGCGGCGCATTCTCGCCGAGCTACTATGCGCCGCTCGAGGTCGTCGGACTCTATTGGAGCTTCGTCGATGTGGTCTGGCTTTTCCTCTTCGCCGCCATCTATCCAGTAGCCCGGTCGGCGTCCTGAGCGCGAGCGACGCGATGCTTTTATTCTATATAATCGCGTGGATCGCTCTCCTGCTGCTGCTGGGCCTCAGCGTGCTCAGCGCCTATCTTCCTCTCGGCCAATTTCATCCGATCGCGAATTTCGTCATTGCCGCGATACAAGCAGCGATCGTTTTCGTCATTTTCATGCGCGTGCGCCAACCCCCGCCAATAAAGCGCGTCTTCGCCGGCGCGGGGTTTTTCTGGCTTTTCTTTCTCCTCGGCCTCGGGATTATTGATTATTTGACCCGCTCGAATTTCCCAAGCTGAACACGGCGCGAAAAGCGGCATCACCCGGTTGTTCTGGTCTCCGGTACATGCCGGATGAGCAAGAACGCCACAACGGCGGCCGAGGCGGCGACAAAAAGGAATGAAGATCCATAATTCACGTCGGCAAGGAACGCGAAGATGATCGGGCTGAGCGCCACGCCGCCTTGCCCCGTGAATCGAAAAAGACCGAGAAAAGTGCCACGGGCCTCGGGCGGCGCAACATCGGTACCGACGGTTTGGATCGAACCTCCGGTCAAGGCTTGCAGAGCGACGCCAACAAGGAACAGCGCGACATACCAGGCGAGAGAAAGATGCGCAAATGCCGATACGGCCAGCGCGACCATCGCGATGGTCACGCCGACAAAGCCGGGCACCATGGTGCGTTTGCGACCGAAACGGTCCATCATCCAGCCCGAAATGAACCCGATCGGCAAGGACAGGACTGCCGCGGCGGTGGCGAGATAGCCGATCTCTCTCGGGCCAAGATGGTAGGCGAAAGCGGCATAGAGATGCAGCAGGTCGGCTTGAACCGGTCCGCGGGTGAGCCCTGCGAACAGGGTGAGTCCGAAATAAACGAGACGCGGCATCACGATCTCGCGCAGCGAAAGCGTACGCGGCGCGACGCTCGCCCTGCCGCGGCCGCCAGGATTCCGATGCGCCATGTCGCGGACGAGCGTTGAGGTCGGAATGAGTGCCAGCAAGGCGAGAACCGCATACACGACGAAAGGCGCGCGCGGGCCCCATGCACCCGCAATAAACCCGCCGACGATCGGCCCCACGAGCCGCCCGGTGCCGTCCATGCCGAACATCCAACTGACCTGCCGTCCGCGCTGCGCGGGAGCAGCGCCCTGCGATATGGCCGCCAAGCGGCCCATCACCCACATCTGCGCCGCGCAGCCGCCGAAAAAGCGAAGGATCAACAATTCCGGAAAGGAGTGCGCGAAAGCGACCATGAAGCCAACCGCCGAAGTCAGCAGCGGTCCGGCAATCAACACGACACGGCGGCCGAAGCGGTCGATCAACCAACCCGAAGGGATCGTACCGGCGAGGTTGCCCAAGAGAAATGCGGTGATGACGCCGCTGGCGACGCCGAAGCTGACGCCGAATGACTTCGCGAGCGTTGGCACGGCTGGCAGTGCGACGCCTGCCCCCACCGCCAAGACGAGCGCCGGCAGATAGGTCGAAAAGAACGCGTCCCAGGAAACCGCCGCGCTGCCGCGCGGCGTATCGAGGCGCGCAGATTCGTTGGGTTCTTCGCGCGACTGACCGGCCGCCTCGCTCATCCTGAATCTATATACCCGACGGCATCGGGCTGGCGTCGCAGCGAGCCGCGTCGATTTTGGCCGTCACCGGACATTGCCCTCCCATCATTGCGCCGCGTTGTCAGAGACGACCGCAACGAGCGAGGGTTGTTACCGGTCGAAGCCGCCGCAAGTCAAGGCGGCGTCGGGACTCGAGCCGAGGTCCGCTACACCATGAACAAGAAGATCGTCGAGGGCGACCTCGATGGGAAGTTCATCGGCGCCGCCAAGCCGGAGCTCAGCGCGCCGATCGAAGTATTCATCCACGCCGCGATCTACAAAGCACGGCCGGAAGGTCAATTCGATCGTTCATTCCATCCGGCGCTGGTGGCGCTTCACCATCTGCGGCAAGCCGCTGCGACCAACCAGACGAAGACGTTATCGCTGCTGCAACTCGGCTTAATAATCGATGGGCACTCCGAGGCTGCGCCGGTTACGCCCGGCGGATCAAAAAATTCCGCTAATACGGAAGGGATGGATCCCTGCCGGCACCTTTGCTAGCGCACATAGTAGTAGGCACCGGGAGCGTAGATGACAGGCGGCGCATAGACGACAGGCGGCGGCGCATAGACAACGGGTGGGGGCAGCACGGGTCGTGCCGCGGCTGCGACGCCAACAGCCGTGCCTACGGCGAAGCCGGCGATCGCACCGACAGCAACGCCGCCCCGATAGCAACAAGGGCCCGATCCCCAATGCGTGATGGTGGCGCCGTGAGGTCCCGTGTAGGTCCACCCTCGGGCATCGGCAGGAGATACGGCCGCCGCCGCTGCTCCTGCGACCAAGAGGGATGTCAGCACAAGCTTCCGAAGCATCGAGCACTCTCCTTCCATTGCCAGGATTGACGTCGCGCGGCCGTGATACATGCCGGACCGCCGCCAGAAACATCCAGCGTCACGAGCCACTCCAGTCGTTCCGGTCGAGATATCCCTTCTTGCCGTGATCCATTTTCTCGAACCGCTGTTGGAGACGAGCCGCCTGATCTTGCGGGCTGAGCTTCTTGAACCTTTGGGCGAGGCGGCCATTCGCGGCCGCCAACCGGCTTGTCACGTAGTTCTCGTATTCCTGAAGCGTCACGTGCCCGTCGCGATTCATGTCGGCGTCATCGAAGTTTCCCCTCATTTGCGCTTGGGCAACCGATACGCCGACAAGGGTCGCCATCGCAGCCAAGGCCGTCAGCGCCAAAGAAGCGCGCTTCGTAGACCGGATCATGTGTACTCCGTCGTTGTTGTATGGATGATACGAAGCGGCGGTCGCTTTGCGACATTCCTGCCGGCATAAAATTTGCGCCGATCGGCGATCCGTCTGATCACAGAAACGAGGCCGAGAGGAACGGCGCCAGTTGGGGGTTCAAGGCGAGGGCAGCGTTCTTTCCGTCGCTTGACGTGCGGCGACAAGCTTACGTCGCCCATCCGGAGAAATCTGGGCCAACGCATCGACAAGTGGACCACTGACATCCCCCATGAACTGATTCCAGGCGGTCTGCCATGCCGCCAATGCCTTCCGCGCTTGATCCTGATCAAAATGTTCCGCCGTGATTTGACGCCGAAGCTCCAGGCGAGCCTGCCTGAGCCGCCGCGCGGCCGCGATATACTGCGGCAGATCGCGGCGCATGACGCCACCGAATGCGGCCGCATCCGATCGTGGCAGGATGGCTTCCGTGTTGCGGAGCGCGCGCACCAGCGGCATTCCGGAAATTGCCCCGCCACTGCGGACTTGCCACAGATGACCACCGATCAACGCCATGAGAAAAAGATTCAAGATGATCGAGGCGGGCAGGATGATCCGTCGCCAAAGTGAAAAAGTCGGATTCAGCTCCGTCATCGCTCGCCACGCTAATCCGATAGGATGTCGATCGGCGCCGGCTGCAGCAGCAATGCCAGCATACCGTCCGTCACCGGCTCGGACACATAGACCGACCCGATCAAAAGTCCGGCGATGATGGCGCATCCGCCAGCAGCAGCCATTCCTGCCGCGCGAAGTGGAAAAGCCAGCATCCACCGGGCGCTCCTTGCCGGCCGCAGGCCCCGACCCGGTCGCGCGCGCGGCGTCGACGCGGTAATCCGCGACGCGACGCCGGCTCGCAGTCTGGCAAGCGCCGCATCCCGTTCACCACCGCTCCAGCGCCTCGCGTCTTCGACGGCGCGTGCCGTCTCAATCACCTCGTCCAGCGCGCGTGCCTTAACGAGCAGGTCACGCGCTTCGGCCGAGGTATTGAGGAGCTTTTGCGCCTCGCTTCGCCGCTCTTCCGGCCATCGCTGCAGATTTGCGCCATAGCTGTCCACCATCGCCCTGAACCGCTTAAGTGTCAGCATCTCTCAATCTCCTTCCCATCAAGTTCGGGCTGCAGGCGGTCTCGGAGGTAGGCTCGCGCCCGAGCCAAGAGACGCTCCACGGCCTTGGCCGACAGACCCAGAACCCGAGCCGCCTCGGCGCCGGATAGGCCCTCATCGTAAACCAGCGTCATCGCCGCGCGTTGACGCACCGGCAGGCCCTCGAGGGCTGCCGCAAGGGCATCGCGACGCTCGTTGATGGCCATCATCTCATCCGCACCGGGCGCGGGATCGGCGGCATCGAAATTGTCGGGCACGCTTTGCAGCTGTATGCGTCGGCGTTGATCGATGCAGAGATTCACGACGATGCGGTAGAGCCATGTCGTAAATCGCGCCCGCCTTGCGTCGAAATGGCGTGCCTGCGACCACGCCCGCATCATCGCTTCCTGAACCACATCCTCGGCGATCAGCGGGTCGGGAATGAGTCGCGACGCGACCCGCAGGGCGAAAGGGCCATGACGGGTAACGATCTCATCGAAGGCTCCTCTGTCGCCATGCGCGGACCGGGAGACGAGCTCCGCATCCGATGCCGTCTCATAAATTCGCGGATTGCTCATGCGCGGCTTGCCGCGATGAGTCTCATCGGGAGCCAGCAGAAGCCAGGCAGCCGCCGGTCCCAGCCTCTCCGCATATTCGGATCCCATGCGCGCCGTCCTCATCTTCGGCATCATCGATTATACGAAACACAGGGCTATTTTCCCCCTAACGCGACGCGCTTCGCGTCGGACTGCCTTCGAGATCTGGCAGCGAAATGGCCATGGTGCCGTCTCTACTCGGCGGCCACCGCGACGACCTCTCGCGTGGCTGCGGACGCAGGGCGCACAAGACCGCCACCACCAGGCGGCCCAAAGAGCTCCCTCGCCCGTTCTCGCCAGGATTGTGCATGGACGACATCGCGGCCCATCGCCCCCCATTCGTGAAAGACGATCCGGATCGGATTAAGGCTACCAATTGGGTGCACCAAACCATAGATGATCTTGGTTTGCGGCCGCTCCTGCGCAAAAGTGCCGAAAAGCCGGTCCCAGATGATCAGAATGCCGCCATAGTTCCGGTCGAGATAGTCGCGGTTCGAGGCGTGATGCACGCGATGGTGCGATGGCGTGTTGAAGATCCACTCGAGCGGGCCGAGCCGGCCGATGAGATCGGTGTGCAACCAGAACTGATAAAAGAGATTGAGGCTCGACATTCCAGCAACGGCCGCCGGATTGAAACCAAGCAAGTATAGCGGCAGATGGAACAGCCAGTTCCCAGACAACAACTCCGTGACGCCGACGCGAAGAGCGCTGGCGAAGTGGATGTGCTCGGGCGTGTGGTGCACGACATGCGAAGCCCACATCCAGCGAACCCGGTGTGCCGAACGATGCATCCAGTAGTAGGCGAACTCTTCGCCGAGGAATAGCAGCGCGATGCCCCAAGGCGTGCTGAGCGGAATCGTGGTCAGGCGATGCGACCAGACGAAGAAGGCCAGCGGCGCGATCGTAAGCGGCCTCAACAGTTTCGCCGGCACGCGCAGGACCTCGACGCCGATGCTGGCGAGCATCTCGCGCCACGGGTAGGACCGTCGCCGGACGAGCAGGTACCATGCGATTTCGAGCACGATCGACCCAAGAATAAATGGCCATAGGCGAAAGAGGTGGTGGACATGCATCATCGATCTCCGACCCGCATGTGCGGGATTTTCGATCCTTCACAGCGGCGTCGCTGCAACGCCGCGAACAGAGGCCTCAGCATGATCTCACGGGGCGATGCGAGGACGGTCGGATAGGTGAGTGAACGCGTTTGTTGGCTCAATAGCGCGTGAGCGAGCCGGTATAGGTCTGACCATTCGGCACGGTCACGCTCCGCGTATCGGTATAGGTACCGTTTCCGTTATTGGTCTGCGTGAACTGCCGTGTCGTGGTTCCCGCCGGGCCGTTGACGGTTGTCGTGCGCCCGAAATTGCCGTTGCCATTGTTGTAAGGCGTCGTTGTCGCTGAATAGGTATGGCCGGCGGGCCCTGTATAGGTTGCGGTCCCGCCTTGGCCCGGCGTTCGCGTCAGAGTCTTGGACGTTGTCGTGCCATTGAATCCGGTAAAAGTGTGACTGTCGGTAATCGTCCCGTTACTGACGCTGCGATTGAAGGTGCTGGTCGCGCTCTGGCCGTTGGGCCGTGCCGTCGTGACGGTTCGCCCGAAATTGCCGCCGCCGTCATTATAAGGTGTCACTGTGTGGCTCCACGTCCCGCCACGCGGCCCTCTCGCCGTCCAGCCTCTTGCTTCCGCATGCTGCGCAAGAAAGGCGATGAGGGCGGCTGCCATGGTGCCTGTCGCCAGGTAACGGCCTGCTGGTCCTTTCATCATAGCGATGACCTCCGAATAATTTCGCAAGCGGCACGGATTGGCGCTTGCGGTCCTCTCATTCTGATACGGGTGACCACGCCCAAATCCCCCGCCGCACTTATGCTGCCTCGGTGTTTTCGGCTTCTACGGATGACCGGCGCTTTCTTTATCACCGTTGGGCTTGAGCCGATTGTCTGAAAGCTTCCAAGCGCCGCTCGCCTGGGAACAGGCGACGACCCGCCCTTGAAGCGTCTCGCCGGCAAGGATGACGGTCTGCTGGAATAGGCGACACTCGGCCGGAACATCGCCGCCCGATACCGCGATGAGTGTCCCTTGGACTCCCGACTTCGCATCATGCCACGCGATCGGCACGTCGGGACTTCCGCCGTGAACCGCGGCGATCGCCTCCTCCTGCGCTGCCGCAATCCTTTCGGCGGGAGGCTTTTCCTTTTCGCCAAACAGGCTTTTGGCACCGGTCCGAGCCAGCAATCCAGCGCCCATGCAACCGCTGAGGCCGAGTGTCAGGACCGCGGCAACGGCGAATGTGCGCGACTTCGTCATTGGTTCTTCCTTCCACAGGTGAGATCAGAGGTGATAGGGCGATGCCCGTACCGACGAGAGCTTGCGTCTTGCTCTGATACGAGTTCCTGCGCAAAATCCCCCGCAAGCACAGCTGGTATAATCGCCCTATGCTATCGAACAGGATTGATCACACCGACAACCGCGCATTCGCCATGTCGATTGAACGGACAGGCTTTCATCGCAACGCCGCGACTCTCGCCGCGAGGAGGGGTGGCTGCTGATGGCACGCCGTACCGGCAGCGCCGACCTGCCACTTCATGGCGGGCAGGTGCCGAAATGGTTGGCGGATCGGATGACCCGCCTTGGCGTCGTGATAACCGAAGCGATCATCCTCGAATATGGCCGCGCCGAATTCCTGCGGCGGTTGGCGCATCCCTTCTGGTTTCAGTCATTTGGCGCGGTCATGGGGATGGATTGGCATTCTTCGGGCATTACGACCAGCGTGATCGGCGCCCTGAAACGCGGGCTGACGCCGCGAGCGGGCGAGCTCGGCCTCCATGTCTGCGGCGGGCGCGGCAAGCATTCGCGTCAGACGCCTGGTGAGCTTGTCGCGATCGGGGATCGCACCGGCATTGACGGCAACGCCCTTGCGAAAGCGAGTCGGCTCGTCGCCAAAGTAGACAGCGCGGCTCTCCAAGATGGTTTCGATCTCTATCTCCACGGCTTCATCGTCACCGATGACGGGCACTGGGTGGTCGTCCAACAGGGTATGAACGGCGAGCGTCGCCAAGCTCGACGCTATCACTGGCTCTCCGAAGGGCTGAAGAGCTTCGTCGACGAGCCTCACGCCGGGATCGACGGCATCGACCAGGGCGTGATCGTCAATCTAACCGACCGGCGCGCGGAAGCCTCGCGCCGGCGGCAGATCGATATCCTGAGCGAGCTTGGGCCCGACCGCATTACGCGAGAACTTGCGGGCCTTGAGGATACGAAAGCCCAAGACCCCAGGCTCAACCTTCAACCCGCGCTACCGCACCTCGTCATGCCTCATCACCACGATGTCAGACCGCAAGACATCGTGACACGGCGCTTGCACGGCAATTTGGCGGCTGCCGCCGATTGCGGGCCAAAGGATTTCGCGGCGCTTCTGCTCGTACCCGGCGTCGGCGCGCGTACGGTCCGCGCCCTGGCCCAGGTCGCCGAAATCGTTCATGGCGCGCCCTATCGTTTTACCGATCCGGCGCGCTTCTCGGTCGCTCATGGCGGCAAGGACCGCCATCCCTATCCCGTTCCGC
>CAYMNX010000523.1:0-10462 GCA_964391905.1 uncultured Rhizobiaceae bacterium | reverse complement strand
TTTCAGCGCCCTGATCTTGCCCGTCACCGCGGCGAGCCGGCCGCGCGGCTCGCCCTTGAGCCGGTCGCGTACCTCCTCGAGGAGCGCATCCAGCGCCAGCGCCGCATCGCCGACGAGCGCCAGATTGCTCGCGATATCCTTGTTGATGTCGGCCGGGTCGAGCGTCAGATGCACCATTTTCTTGCCTTTGGGCATCTGCATGTTGAAAGGCGTCGCGGTCCAGCTGCAGCCGACGCCGAAGATGAGATCCGCATCCTGCAGCATGCGATAGAATTGCTTGGAATGCGTCGTGCTGCCGGCACCCAAGGCGAGCGGATGGGTCTCGTCGACAGCGCTCTTCCCTGGATTGCTGGTACCGACCGGCGCTTCGAGCAGCTCGGCCAAGGCCTGAAGCTGGGTCCAGGCCTTGGCGTAGTGGACGCCCTGCCCCGCGAAGATCACCGGCCGCTCGGCCGCGACCAGCGCCTCCGCCACTTGCGACAGGTTGTGCTGATCGGGGCCGAAGCGCAGACGCGGCGCCTTCTCGTAGACGAGCGGCTCCGGCACGTCCTCGTTCCAGAGATCGACCGGCACCTCGACCATGGTCGGGCCGGGCCGGCCGTTCTTCGCCTGGGTGAAGGCGCGGCGCATCGCATCGGGCACCGCCGAGGGCACCGTCACTTGCTCGACCGATTTGGTGACGTGGCGGAAATTGAGCGCGGCGCTGAAATTGGGTTTGACACCGGCCTGGGCGCGGGGATGGCCCGCGGGGATGACGACCAACGGCACGGATTCGGCAAAAGCCTGTGCGACGCCCCCGAAGGCATTCTCGGTGCCGGGCCCCTGCTGCATGGCGAAGACGCCGACGCGGTCGCCGCAGGTGACGCGCCCCAGCGCATCGGCCATGTGAACGCCGGTGCGCTCTTGCCGCACCAGGATCGGACGGATGCCGGCCTCGGCCGCGGCCTCGATCAGGCCGTTGCGCGGATAGCAGACGAGATCGGTCACGCCTTCGCGCCGGAGAATCTGCGCGATTGCCGCACTCACCTTCATGAAAGGCCCCTATTCCGCCGCGCGCGCGGCAAGTCGCTTGGTTTTGACCTCGGAGACGACCGGCTCGAGGTTGAAGACCCGCCTTGCATTGCCGCCCAGTATGTTGCGCTTGGCCTGCTCCGACAGGAACGGCAGGTCATAGACCGTGCTCGGCAGATCCATGTCCCAATGCGGATAGTCGGACGCATACATGAGCTGCGTCTCGGCGTTGATCATCTTGAAGGTGAGCTCGAGCGCCTCGCGATTCCCCACCATCTCCATCGGCTGGGTGGAATAGTACATCTCGCGCATGTAATCGGAAGGCTTGCGCTTCAAGAGCGGCACCTCCGAGCTGCGCATCATCCATTCATTGTCGAGGCGCTGCATCAGGAACGGGATCCAGGCAAGGCCGCTCTCGATCCAGCACACCTTCAACTTTGGAAAGCGCTCGGGCAGGCCATTGCAAAGCCAATTCGTCAGATGGATGGCATTGAACCAGACGAAGCCCAGCGCGTGCACGGCGATGAAACGGTTGCAGAGCGAGAGGCTTTGATCCTCGCCCCAGGCATAGGCGCCGTGGAAGACGATGGTGAGGTTGCGCTCCTCGAGGGCACGCCAGACCTTGGCGAAGGCATTGTCATGGACGCTTTTGTAATGCGGCGAGACGACAGTGAAGCCGATCACGCCTTTCCTATCGCCGAAATCCTCGATCATCTTGTAGCAGGCATCGGGATCCTTGAACGGCAGGTAAAGCGTCGATTTGATGCGTGGCTCATGCGCCAGGATTTCGTCACAGAGCCAGCGGTTATAAGCGCGCGCCAACGCGACCTCGACCTCCGCACGCGGCGTCGTGCCGAGGAAGAGCATCGGCGTCGGAAACATGCAGGAGATATCGACGCCCATCGCATCCATCCAGCGCTTCGTCAGCGTGATATCGCGATGCGGCGTGGGCGGCGTTTTCTCGAGGAACCGTCCCTTGTTGCGCGTCGAGCGGCCGGCGAGGTTCTGATAGCCGCCGGCCGCCGAGGTCAGGCCCTGCATCCCGAAGCCTTGATACTTCGCCTGGTCGCGCATGACCGGATCCTCGATGTATTCGACGATCTGGGCGTAGGAATCGGTCTCGAAATGATGCGCGTCGACATCGACGATGAGGAAATCCTCATAGCGGCGCTGGATCGCCTGCTCATTCGCATGGGCCAGCAAGGTCTTTGTGTCGAATTCCTCGACTGATAAATCGCGGAAATTGACGGTATCCATGGGCCAAGCCCTCCTAGTCGGTCCTATTCTGCCGCACGGCCGGCGAGACGCTTGATCTTCATTTCCGACATGACCGGCTCGAGATTGAAGAAGCGCTTGGCATTGCCGCCCAAGATGTTGCGCTTCGCCGGCTCATTGAGGAACGGCAGGTCGTAAATCGTCGACGGCAGGTCCATGTCCCAATGCGGATAGTCGGACGAATACATGAGCTGCGTCTCGGCATTGATCATCTTGAAGGTCAATTCGAGCGCTTCCTTGTTGTTGACCATCTCCATCGGCTGCGTCGAGTAGTACATCTCGCGCATGTAATCCGAGGGCTTGCGCTTCAGGAGCGGCACTTCCGAGCTGCGCATCATCCATTCATTGTCGAGGCGCTGCATCAGGAACGGAACCCAGGCAAGACCGCTCTCGACCCACATCACCTTCAGTTTCGGGAACCGCTCGGGCAGGCCGTTGCACAGCCAGTTGGTCATATGGAGGATGTTGAACCAGGTGAAGCCCAGCGCGTGCACCGCCATGAAGCGGTTGCAGAGCTCGAGGCTCTTATCGCCGCCCCAAGCATAAGCGCCGTGGAAGACGAGCGGCAGCCCTGCCTCTTCCATGAGCGCATAGGTCTTCATATAGGCATTGTCATAGACCGCCTTATAGCGCGGCGAGACGATGGTAAAGCCGATCACCCCCTTCTTGCCGGCGAAATCCTTGACCATCTTATAGGTGGCCTCGGGATCGTTGAGCGGCAGATAGAGGGTCGAGCAAATGCGCGGTTCGTGCGCCAGCACATTCTCGACGAGCCAGCGATTATAGGCGCGGGCCAAGGCGTTCTCGACTTCGGGCCGCGGCGTCAATCCCAGGGTCAGCATCGGCGTCGGGAAAAGACAGACGATGTCGATGCCCATCGCATCCATCCAACGCTTCGTCAGCGTGATATCGCGATGCGGCGTGGGCGGCGTCTTCTCATGGGCGAAGCCGCCGGTGCGGCGCGTGACCCGGCCCAAGAGGTTCTGATAGCCGCCGCCCGCCGTTGCCGAGGTGATGCCGCCGATGCCAAAGCCCTGATACTTCGCTTGGTCGCGCATCACCGGATCTTCGATGTACTCGCAGATCTCCTTATAGGAGTTGACCTCGAAGTGATGGCCGTCGACATCGACGATAAGGAAGTCCTCATAGCGGCGCTGGATCGCCTGCTGCTCGGCATGGCCCAAAAGGGTCTTGGTGTCGATCTCGGCGATCGAATAGTCGCGGAAGCTGACGGTATCCATGGATGACGCTCCCTTTAATGACCTTCGTTAACTGGGTGTCGCGGAACCGCGCGCCGCCAGCCTCTTGATCTTCGCCTCGGACATGACGGGCTCGAGATTGAAGACCCGCTTGGCGTTGCCCCCCAGGATATTCCGCTTCGCCTGCTCGCTCAAGAAGGGGAGATCAAAGATGGTGCTCGGCAGATCCATGTCCCAATGCGGGTAATCCGAAGAGTACATGAGCTGCGTTTCGGCGTTGATCATCTTGAGGGTCAATTCGAGCGCCTCGCGGTTGTTCACCATCTCCATCGGCTGCGTCGAGTAATACATCTCGCGCATGTAATCCGAGGGTTTGCGCTTCAAGAGCGGCACTTCGGAGCTGCGCATCATCCATTCGTTATCGAGCCGCTGCATCAGGAACGGAACCCAGGCGAGCCCGCTTTCGACCCAGCACACTTTGAGCTTCGGAAAACGCTCGGGCATCCCGTTGCAGAGCCAGTTCGTCATGTGGATCGCGTTAAACCAGACGAAGCCCAACGCGTGCACGGCGATGAATTTGTTGCAGAGCTCGAGGCTCTTATCGCCGCCCCAGGCATAGGCGCCGTGGAAGACGAGCGGCAAACCCGCTTCTTCGAGAAGCGCGTAGGTCTTCATATAGGCGTTGTCATAGACCGCCTTGTAATGCGGCGAGACGATGGTGAAGCCGGAAACGCCCTTCTTGCCGATGAATTCCTTCACTGTCTGATAGGTGGCTTCGGCATCGTTGAGCGGCAGATAGAGCGTCGCGCGGATGCGCGGCTCGGCCGTCAGCACCTTGTCGCAGAGCCAGCTGTTATAGGCGCGCGCGAGCGCGACTTCGACCTCGGGCCGCGGCGTCAGCCCCAGCGTGAGCATCGGCGTCGGGAAAAGGCAGACGATATCGATGCCCATCGCATCCATCCAGCGCTTCGTCAGCGTGATGTCGCGATGCGGTGTCGGCGGCGTCGGCTCCGAATTGACGCGCGGATTGCGCGTGACGCGCCCCATCAGATTCTGATAGCCGCCGCCCGACGTCGCCGAGGTGATGCCGCCCGAGCCATAGCCCTGATACTTGGCCTGATCGCGCATCACCGGATCTTCGATGTACTGAATGATCTCGGCATAGGACATGTTCTCATAGTGATGTCCATCGACATCGACGATGAGGAAGTCCTCGTATTTGCGTTGAACCCCTTGCTGAGTCGCATGCTCGAGCAGGGTCTTCGTGTCAGTCTCGGCCACCGCCAAGTCGCGGAAGCTGACCGTATCCATGCGTCTGATCCTTCTGAACTAGGGCGCGACGCGCCCGGCAAGCCGGGCCGCTTTGACCTCGGAGATGACGGGGTCAAGTTTAAAGAGGCGCTTGGCATTCCCGCCGAGGATGTTGCGCTTCGCCTGCTCCGAGAGGAAGGGCAGGTCGTAGATCGTCGATGGCAGGTCCATGTCCCAATGCGGATAGTCGGAGGAATAGAGGAGCTGCGTCTCGG
Organism: uncultured Rhizobiaceae bacterium; assembly: GCA_964391905.1. Classification (GTDB taxonomy): domain Bacteria; phylum Pseudomonadota; class Alphaproteobacteria; order ATCC43930; family CGMCC-115725; genus CAIKMD01. The sequence goes on along the minus strand of CAYMNX010000523.1, from coordinate 5,451 downwards.
CGTTGATCATCTTGAAGGTTAGCTCCAAGGCTTCCTTGTTGTTGACCATCTCCATCGGCTGCGTCGAGTAGTACATCTCGCGCATGTAATCCGAGGGCTTGCGCTTCAGGAGCGGCACCTCCGAGCTGCGCATCATCCATTCATTGTCGAGGCGCTGCATCAGGAAGGGAATCCAGGCGAGACCGCTCTCGATCCAGACCGTTTTCAATTTCGGAAAGCGCTCGGGCAGGCCGTTGCAGAGCCAGTTGGTCATATGGAGGATGTTGAACCAGGTGAAGCCCAGCGCATGCACCGCTATGAAGCGGTTGCAGAGCTCGGCATGTTGGTCGCCGCCCCAGGTGTAGGCGCCGTGGAAGACGAGCGTCAGCCCGCGTTCCTCGATCGCGCGCCACGTCTTCATATAGGCGTTGTCGTGAACGCCCCTCTTCGCCGGCGATACGACGGTAAAGCCGATCACGCCCTTCCTATCGGCGAAATCCTCGACCATCTGGTAGCAGGCGTCGGGATCGCGGAAGGGCAGATAGAGCGTCGAGCGAATACGCGGCTCATGCGCCAGGATATTCTCGCAGAGCCACCGATTGTAGGCGCGGGCGAGCGCAGTCTCGACTTCGATGCGCGGACAGCTGCCGAGCTGCAGCATCGGCGTCGGGAACATGCAGGCGATATCGATCCCGATCGCATCCATCCAGCGCTTCGTCAGCGTGATATCGCGATGCGGGCTGGGCGGCGTCTTTTCCTTATGGACGCCGGGATAGCGGGTCAAACGGCCGCCGAGATTTTGATAGCCGCCCGACGCGGAGGTAAGACCGGCGCGGCCGAAGCCCTGATACTTCGCCTGATCGCGCATGACCGGATCTTCGATGTACTCGACGATCTCGGCGAAAGAATCGGTCTCGTAGTGATGCGCATCGACGTCGACGATGAGAAAATCCTCATAGCGCCGCTGGATCGCTTGCTCCGTCGCGTGAGAGAGCAGCGTCTTCGTGTCGAAAGATTCGACCGCCAGATCGCGGTAATTGACTGTGTCCACGTCCCCGCCCCTTGTCTGCGCTATTGCTATTGAGCCACGCGCGCCGCAAGACGCTTTGCCTTCACCTCGGAGATGGTGGGCTCGAGATTGAAGACGCGTTTTGCATTGCCGCCCAAGATGTTGCGCTTTTGCGTCTCGTTAAGGAACGGCAGGTCGTAGATCGTCGACGGCAGATCCATGTCCCAATGCGGATAGTCGGACGCATACATGAGCTGCGTCTCGGCGTTGATCATCTTGAAGGTAAGCTCCAAGGCTTCCTTGTTGTGGACCATCTCCATCGGCTGGGTCGAGTAGTACATCTCGCGCATGTATTCGCTCGGCCGCCGCTTCAAGAGCGGCACCTCGGAGCTGCGCATCATCCATTCATTATCGAGGCGCTGCATCAGGAACGGAATCCAGGCGAGCCCGCTCTCGATCCAGATCGTCTTCAATTTCGGGAAGCGCTCGGGCATCCCGTTGCAGAGCCAGTTCGTGCAATGGAGGATGTTGAACCAGCTGAACCCGAGGGCATGGACCGCGAGGAACCGGTTGCAGAGCGAGATGCTCTGATCCTGACCCCAGGCGAAAGCGCCGTGATAGACGAGCGGCAGGCCCATCTCTTCGAGAAGGGCATAGGTCTTCACATAGGCGTTGTCGTACGTCGCCTTGTAATGCGGCGAGCAGATGGTGAAGCCGATGACGCCCTTCCTGTCGCCGAAATCCTTCACCATCTTGTAGGTGGCTTCGGGATCATTGATCGGCAGGTAGAGCGAGGATTTGATGCGCGGCTCGTGCGCCAGCACGACTTCGCAGAGCCAGCGATTATAGGCACGCGACAAGGCCACCTCGACCTCGGGCCGCGGCGTCAAACCGAGGCTCAGCATCGGGGTCGGAAAGAGGCAGAGCTGATCGATACCGATCGCATCCATCCACTTCTTGGTGAGGGAGATATCGCGCTGCGATCCGGCCGGTACCTTTTCCTTGCGCCGCCCTGGATAGCGCGTGACGCGGCCGCCAAGCTCCTGATAGGAGCCGTTCGCCGAGGTGATGCCGCCGCCGCCGAAGCCCTGATATTTCGCCTGATCGCGCATCACCGGATCTTCGATGTACTCGCACATCTGTGCGTAGGAGAAGGTCTCGTAATGATGGCCGTCGATATCGGCGATGAAAAAATCCTCGTAGCGCCGCTGGATCGCCTGCTGCGTGGCGTGCTCGAGCAAGGTCGTGGTGTCGAATTCCTCGACTGACAGGTCGCGGAAGCTAACGGTATCCATCGGCATGGAGACTCCTCCGACTCAGTTGTCGGCGCCGCTCTCGGCGTCTTCGGGTTGGCGTTTTCCGACCGTCGACCAGGATTGCCACAGCGCCAGATCGAAGAGCGGCACGTTCACGCCTTCGAGCATCGCGGTGCAGCCGATCATCACATCGGTCGCAGTGATGCCGCTATTGCGGGCGAAGGGGCGCGGCGGATTGCCCTGCTGCGCCTTCGCCGCATAGAGCCGAACCACGCTGGCAAAGAGCTGTCCCAGCGAATCATCCGGGACGTCGCACAGCCGGTCTTCCTCGATCGTCTCGGCAAAGATCGCGGCGATATCGCTGGCAAGCTCGGCGATCCTGGCCTTGCGATCGTCAGACGTTGACATAAACGGCACCGTCCTTTTCGACGACGTTGAATTTCTGGAGGCGAATCCGCTTATCGCAGACATTCACCCCGTCTTCGAGGTGGAACTCGTAGGAATGCCAGGGGCAGACGATGTGCATATCGTTGCGATCGTAATCCTGATGCAGGAAGGTGCGATCGGGCGCGATCACGTCGAGTACTGCCGGCATCCTCACGCCCTCGCAAACCGGGCCGCCCTGATGTGGGCAATGGTTGCGATAGGCGTAGTACTTGCCGCCATGGCGGATGACGCCGATTTCGACCGCGCCCGCCTGAATGACGCGGACCCCGCCTTCGGCGATTTCTCCATCCTTGCATACCAATACTTCAGCCATAGCGTGCGCTCCATCCCTCTTTGGACTAGTGAACCTAGCGAGTTATGGGGATCATAACCTCCCCGGCCCGGTCTTGCCCATACTTATCATGTTACTATTTCCTGCAAAGGGCCCATGCCCTCGGCGCAAGCTAGAGACCGGATTGGTCCCAATCGCGTGCGATGCTCGTCCCTACCGGCGAGGCTTTCGCAAGCCAGCCGCGCGCGCCTAATCGGTCATCACATAAGTGCTGAAGACATGCTGGCCCGTGCGCGACGGAAACCCGCCGCGCACCGCGCCGGCGCGCTGATCCTGATAGATGACGCTCATCAGCGGGCTCAAGGGCCGGCTGTTCGGCACCGCGAGCCACATCCGCAGCAAATGGCGGCGCTTTTCCGGATCGGGCCAGTCCTCGAAGGCCGTGCGCGCGTGGAAGCAGATGTGATTGTTGACGAGCTGCAGATCGCCGGGCTGAAACATCATGGCGAAATTGAAATCGTCGCTATTGGCGAGCTCGTCGATCATGGCGCGCGCCTCGATCTGCGCCGCCGTGAAGCGCGGCACCTCGGGAAAGGCCTGCGCGTTCTTGATCTGCCCATCAATGTAGCGGCATGAGAAATAGCCGTCGCATTCGCTGAAGATGGGTTGCTGATAGTAGGGCTTCTCACCCGGCGGCTCTTGCTTGTTCCAGCTCCAATAGAAGGGCTGATACAGCACCTCCAAGAGGTCGGGGCGGCGGCGCGCGATCTCGTTGCGCACCGCAACCGAGCTCGCGAGCTTGCTGAGCCCGCCCGTCTTCGCAACGGACAGCACGAAGAGCCCGGTCACGTCGCAGCTATCGGTGTGAAAATTGAGGCGCTGGTTCGATTGGTAGCCGCGTCCGCCCGCGCTTTCGGTGATGACGCCGAAATCGCGCACATCGCCCAACAGATCGCCCACCCGGCTCTGCGAGCGCGCGGAGCCGAGATACTTGCCCATTCCCCAATAGATCAGCCGCAACTCGTCCTTGGTGTAGCGCTCATTGGGAAAGCCGCGGAAAAGTTGCAGGCCGCACCCTTTCTCCAGCCGCTCGCGCGCCTCCTCGAAAAGCCGCGACACGGTCGGTAGCGGAAAATCGTCGCGCTCCAAGGTCTCGAGCGTCCTGCCGCGCTCGCGCGCCGTCAAAAAAGCGCGCTCGATCTCGGCGAGTTCGTCCTTTCGCCAATCGTGAATCCAGTCGCTGGATTTCGCGAGTTGAGGTCCACGCCAATCGGCAGGTCCCTCGATCAGGGTCGCCATAGGCCCTCCACACGAGTTTCTTGAATCGGGACGTTACGCCCGCATCCCTTCCGAGTCCATGTTCTGGCCCCGCGCCGACCCGGAGACTAGACGCTTTGCGAAGATCGACAGGAGGCGGCGCTTGGCCTATTTTCGCCGGCAAGGCGCCACGCGCCATCGGGGAGGATCAACATCATGCGGCCATGCCGCCTCACTTTGTCGTTGCGGCTCGTGGCAATCGGGTTCGCGCTGGCGATCGCGAGCGAGTTCGCACCCGCAAGCGCTGCAGATACCGTCCATGCCGGCAAAGCGGCGGCGCCGGTTTGGACCTTCACGCTTCTCGATATCGGCATTGAACAGGGCATCTTCGCCAAATACGGGCTCGACGTCGATATCACGAGCTTCGCGGGCGATGCAAAAATCCAACAGGCGATGGCATCGGGCAGCATCGATTTCGGACTCGGCAGCGGCCCTTCGATGGCCTTCGCCGTGAAGGGCATTCCCGTCATCGCCGTCGCCGCGTTTGCGCGCGAGCCGCGCAATCTCGGCATCATCGTCGCTGCGGATTCGCCGGCGAAGACTGCAGCGGACCTGAAAGGCAAGCTCGTCGGCGTGCCATCGGTGTTCGTGCGCGTGGAGATAGGCGACCCTTCGCGACACCCGCATATATTCCACCGGCGTCAAGCGGCGGCGATAGATTGCGGTCGGCGTGAAGCGCGCATCGTCTTTGTATTCGCGCACGCTTGCGCGGATCGGCGCGATCAGGCCCTTCCAGGCATCGACCTCCGGGATAAGCCCGACCACGTGCTGTTCGATCACGCGGCCGGTCGGGGTCTGGCGCCCATACACGATGTAGGTATGGCCGATGTAGGTGCTGCGTCGTGCACGAAACTCGATGAAATAGCGCCCGGGTGTCCAAGGCGCCGGCGAAACGATCATCGATGAAACCGGACGCGCGATCGCAGGAGCATTGATCGACCAAGCCAGCAGACAGCCAGCGGCCAAGACCGAGGCCCGGTTTTTGATCCCGACCCGCACACATCACTCCAACGCGGACATGCATCCGCTTTCGCCCCGGCCTTCGCCCGGCCGGCGCTTGCGCCTCCTGATTTGCTGAAGCTCCCAACCCCGCCTGGCAGAACCCCTGCGATGGTTATTGTGTTTGCTTAACCGGCGAGCGCAATTCCTTCGCGCAATCGCGGTTAACGCGC
>CAYMNX010000522.1:0-10907 GCA_964391905.1 uncultured Rhizobiaceae bacterium | reverse complement strand
GTATAGGCCGCTTTGGTGTCGATGAGCTTGACGATATGCCAGCCGTCGTCGAGCTGGATCGGATCCGTGATCCCGTCCTTGGCGAGGCCGGCCACGACCTTGCGTAGATCGGGCACGATCTGCGCCTCGGTCAACCAGCCGATCTCGCCGCCGCGCTTGGCGGTCGTCTGATCATCCGAATCAGCTGTCGCGATCGCTGCGAAATCGGCACCCTTCTGCTTCAGCTTCTTCTGAAGATCGTCGATCCGCTTCCTCGCCTTGTCCTGGGTCGTTTTATCGGCGTCTTTGGCGACTGCGATGAAAATATGAGCAATGTCGAACTGCCGCGGCTGCAGGAAGGCCGTCTTGTTCGCGTCGTAGGCATTTTGCAGCTCGGCGTCGCTCGGAAATCCATCGGGCACTTTCGCGACCGATTGGAGATAGGTTTCGACGATGGCGTTTTGCCGCAAACGCTCGAGCTGCGCGACAACGGCCGGCTGCTGATCCCATTTCTTGGCGAGAGCCTCTTTCAGGACGAGCTTGCTCGCCAGCAACTGGCGCACCGATTGGCTGAGAAGCGCCGGATCGCGCGCCAGGGCTGCCTGATCGCGCGGATCGAGAGTCTCGACATAGGCGCGGATATCGTCAGTCTTGACCTCGATCGCGCCGATGCGTGCGATCACATCGCCACCGCTATCGGCCCGAGCGTCGGCCGCTGGCGCCGCAAGCGCCAGCAGCACAAGGAGGGGAATGCGCTTGATGGCTTGCCTCATGGCGTCGCCTTCTGGTCGAGCAGCTTGTCCCGCTCGTCCTGAACGAGATTTTGCAACTCGACGCGTTTGTAGCCGATGAAAGGCTCGCGCTGGCCGATCACATCGCCAAAACTCACCTTTTCGAGGCGTCCGAGGATCTCATTGCCGATCTTGAAGAGCTGAGCATTTTTCTCCTCGCAGCCCGTTGCCCGCTGCGTCAGCCCATCGACATCGGTTGCGAGCTTGGCGCGCTCCGCTTCTTTTGCTCGCGCCACGGTGGCAGCCTCGTTATAGGCCGCCTTCCACTTCTCAAGCGTCTGGTTGAGCTGCTCGAGCTGCTCGCCTTGCATTGTGACGCGGCTCCTGAGCTCCGTTATCTCCGGCGCATTCTCGTTCTTCTTCGCCTGGCCTTTTGCGAGCTCGTCGATTTGCGCCTTGAGCGCCTCGATCTGCTTGTCGCTTTCGCTCTGCTTCGCAAGAAGCGTGGCACGCTCGTCCTCGAGGCTGCGCTGCTGCGCGATCGCGTTGCGCAACGCCTCGCGCAGACGTGTCTCGGTATCGGAATCGGCGGCCCGGGCCCCGCCAAGCGGCAAGACCGCGAGACCTATCGCAAGGATGATGGGGGAATAGCGTCGCGACATGGCTAGAATTTCGCGTTGAGGTCGAGTTGCACGACATCGACCGAGAAGGGCGGACCGGCGATGCTATCGGCGCTCATCCAGCGCAGCCGCGTCCAGATATTGGGCGCAAGCGCGAGCTTTCCGCCGATGATGTAGCCTTTGAGGTTGGTGCCGCCGAGGCCGAAATCGGAATCCGTGAAGGCGTCGACCACGGCATCCGACTGCACGTGCTTGTAACCGACGCTTACGTTCCAATCCCAAAGCTTCTCAAGCGTGGCATTGCCGAGACTGAGATTGACGAAATAACCGGTATCGCCACCCGCGAAAGGACCGATTACGTTGGGGTTACTATCATCGGTGTTGTTGAAGGCGATGTTGCTGATCGCACTCTTGTTGAAGGCGAGATTCTTCACAAATTCCGTGTCGAACCAGATATGGGTCGGGTCGAAGCGGCTAAAATCGAGCCTCGACGTCAGAGCAAGTTCGTGGAAGGGCGTCGCCAAGCCGAAATATTGGAATTGGTTGATTGTACCATCGAGGTTTGCGCCGGTGAGGGCGCCGGGATCACTCGGACTCCCGGGGACGGGCACGATATCCCGAATCGGAAAGACGGTATTGCCCTTCTGGGCGAAGGAGAAGCGCGTATCGTCGGTGTCGCAGATATCCGCCGCACTGTTGACGGTACAAGGACTGGAGAGCTTTCCCTCTATATTTTGGAAATAATAGTAAGCCGCGCCGAATTTGAGGCCGAAATCCTTATTGATCTTCCAATTAAAGCCTCCTTGCGCACCCAAAAGCCACTTGTCCTGGCTATTGAACTTCGGCACACGATTGCTGCCAAAATTGAAGTCGGTATTAAAGATGGGGAACGCGCCGGCCGTGAAAAACAAATTCTCGTTTTTGGCGACGCGCGTGCGGGCTTGAAGAGCGATACCATCGAAAGCAATCTCATCGTTCCAAATCAGGTTGGTCGAAAAGAATGGATTGTCGAAGCGGCCGATCTTGACCGCCAGATCCTTATGCTCGTCATGCCAGGGCTCGTATTTGATGAAGCCGCGATCGAGCCAAATGGCATAATTGCTGAAATTGCCGCCCTGCGCGTTATTTGCCGCTCCAAGCGTCTGGTTTTCCGAGATCGGCGAATTTGTCTCCCCCGTTGCGATCCGCACGCCCGCGCTGAAATCGTCGCCCAGATCGGCCTCGGCGCCGAGCCGGGCACGCAGCCGGAAGCGATTCCGGTTCTTGTCAGTGTTGAGGTTGGTCGGAAAATTCGGATTGTCGGTCGTCGCGATATTGACCGGTGGCCCCGCATTAATTGCATTATAATTAAAGAAAGCGCCGTTGGCATTCCCACCGGGAAAGAAGTCACCCTCGTAGCGCATGCGCACATCGCCATAGAGCTTGATGCGCGAGATCCATTCGGGGAATGTGTTGGGCGTCGCCCAATTCTCCTGCTTAGCCTGCGCCACGACTTCCTGCTTGATCTCGTCACGCAGCTGCTTCTTGACGATTTCCGGGACATAGGTCACGCGCATCTGTCCGTCGGCCGGTTTTGCAGCTGTCGCAGCCCCCGAGGCCGATGCCGCCGCTTGAGCGGTGCGTGCGGCTGCCGCCTCGTCATTGGCTTGCTTGATGAGCGCTTCGCCCTGTGCCTGCGTCAGTGCGCCTTGCTTCACAAGAAGATTGATCAGGTTGACCATGGCATTGGGCGATGGCGCAGCTGCCGCAGGCGGAGCCTGGCCGAGTTGGGCGGTCGCTTCCGAAAGCTTCGGCGGCTCCTTCGCGAAGGCGGGCATCACGCTTCCGGTGGCAAAAGCGAGCGCCAGCATCAGCTCCCGCGAGCAGGCGATATTCTTCGAACCCGACATCAAGCCCCTCAAAAAAATTCGGTACTCAATAATTTTCTTAAGCGCCTCAGCTCGGCTGCCGCTCCGTCAGTCGTGCGACGATCGGCATCGGCATATCCTTTGGTGGCGGCTCGCGCAGCCGCAACCCTGTCAGGACTTCGTTCTTGATCGTTTCGTCGATGCCGATATCGCCGGTCGAACTGATGAGCTGGACCCGATCGATGCGCCCGCTCGCATCCGACCACAATCGCACCTCGATGCGCAGCTTGGCATTGCGTGTCTTTTGATTCTCGCGCAGCGCCTGCTCGATCTGCGCCTGGACGATACTGGCGTACCAGCCCCAGCGGCTCCCACCGCCTCCACCACCGAGCAAGCCATTGCCGCCCGGTCTGCCGGCGAGGTTGAAAGCATCGCCCGGCCCCTCGCCTTTCGCATCGAGTCCCAAGGGCCCGGTCGGCGGCGCCTCGGGCTTGGGCGGCGCCTCTTTGGGCTTCTCGAGCGGCTTCTCCTGCTTAACCTCGGGATCCTTGATCGGCGTCTGCTCGACCATCTTTGGCTGCGGCAACTGCTGCGGTGGGGGAGGCGGCGGAGGCGGAGGCGGCAAAGGCTGGAGCGTCACCATACGAATCTCGGGCGGCTTTTTCGTCGGCTCCGAGCCGCTGCTGCGGAACAAGAAAACCCCGGCAACGATGACAGCAACCGCTGTGGCGCCGGCGCCCAGCGCCGCGCCATGCCGCCGCCAGCCGCCTTTCTCCTTGCCGCTCTCTTCCCCCGTCACGATCGGCTCCGCCTATTTGACGAGCGGCTTCGTCGCGAGCCCGACCTGGGTGATGCTGAGCTGTCCCAGCAGGTCGAGCACATCCATAATGTTTTGGTATTGCGTCTGGCTATCGCCCTTCACCACGACCGGAAAATCAGGCGTCAGCGCCTTCTGCTGCATCAGACGCTGCCGCAGCTCGGGCAGAGTGACGGGGATGGTATCGAGGAATATCTTGCCGTCATTCGATACCGAAATCGCCTTCGTCTGAGGCTTCGCCAAACTGGGCGCCGCGCTTGCCTTCGGCAGATTGACCTTGACTCCCTGAACCGAGGCCGTGGTCATGATGATGAAGATCACGAGCAAGACATACGCAAGATCGAGCATCGGCGTGATGTTGATGTCGTCGTAGGGCTTGCTTTCGCTTTGGATCTGCATCGCCCCTACTCCGCCGCCATTGACCGCGGGCCATCGTCGCGCCCGCAATAGAATTCGGCGACCTTCGCGACGAGCTCGTCGACGAAGACCTGCATGTCGCTGGTAGCGTCCTTGATGCGGGAGATGAGATAATTGTAGCCGAACAAGGCAGGGATCGCGACGCCGAGGCCGGCCACCGTCGCGACCAGCGCTGCGGCGATGCCCGGTGCGATCGCATTGACATTGACGTCGCCCGAGGCCGCGATCGCAGCAAAAGTAATCATGACGCCCACAACCGTGCCGAGAAGGCCGAGAAACGGCCCGCCCGAGATCGCGATGGTGAGGATGACCATGAGCCGGTTGAGGCGTTGCATCTCCCGCACCAACCCCGTATCGAGGCTCGCGCGGATGGCGGCAATGGATTGCGGCGAGAGCGTCTTCGGGCGCGGGCCGTCATTGCCGGCGAAGCGATGCCGGAGTTCCTCGGCGCCGATGTGATAGATGCGATAAAGCGAGGAGTTCTGCATCGTCTTCAGATCGGCAGCCTTGATCTTGCCGCCCATACTCTTGATGTCTTCGGCATCGCCGCGATCAAGGATCGTAAGATCGGCCGCGACATGGCGAAAATTCCGCAAGAATTGCTCGTTGGCCTTGCCGAGGCGACCGAGATAGGCGGCCTTATCCGCCATCACCACCCAGCTGATGATGGCCATGATCATGAGCAAGCCAATGACCACCCAACCGTCGAGCGTGACCGATCGCAGGATCACCGCGAAATAGCCGCTGATCCAGCTCGCCGTCTCCTCGTCGCCGCCGATGGTGAGAAGCTTCGCGGCCGGATCGCCGCCTTGACTCAGCGCGGCAAATTTGAGAGCGCCCACGGGCCGCGCAACCTTGGCGATCTCGAGTTCGTCCATTTCGCCGATGAGGCCGCCGCTCCCCAGCGCTGTTGCCGGTGCCGCGGCGGCGGCCGAAGCGGCGCCGTTGTCGGCGGGCGCGGCAGGCGCCGTCGCAGCGGGTGTAGCGCCGGGATCGCCGCCGATCACCGCCGCCGTGGTCAAGGCCGGCAAAGCGGCGTTGAGGGTCGCATACACTGCGCCGTCGAGATAGAGCGCGATCTGCTGCGGCTGCGCGACGACGGCAAGATGATGCCAGCTATTGGCGGAAATGGCCGCTGCCGCGGCACTGCGCTGGGTGCCGGTGGCATTGCTCACCTCGACAAACGGCACGCCGTTGTCGAGACCGATCACCAACGCGTTGCCGCCGTCGCGGCGAGAAAAGATCACCGCATTGGGCTGTGCCGCGCTCATCTTGACCCAGGCCGACCAGGTCAGCGCGTCGCCATCGGTCCAATTGAGGGAGGGCGATGTCGGAAGCGGCACCGTGGTTTGACCATCGAGACGCAAGCCCGGACCGATCAGCGAGCCATCGGCAGCAAGGCCGGCGCTCGACGCATTGTTGCCCCAGCTCGTCCAGTCCCGCGCCGGGATCCCATGCTCGGCAAAGTGATAGACGAGCACGGCATCGGGATCGTACGTGCCTTTTGCGTCTTCGGCGGCGACCGCTTTTTTGTTGCCGTAATAGAGCCAGAGACTCGTCTTCGCGCCGGGCTTGAGATCGGGAACATCTACCCAAACGAACGCCTCGCCCAGGAGCGAGTCGAATTTCTCGATGTGATATTTGAGCGGCGTCTTGTCATCGCCCGCGACGAAGCGGAGATCGGATCCATCTTCCTTTGCGGCGTCGAATTTGAAATTGCCAACGTGAAGCCGAATCAGCACTGCCACGCGGCCGATCGGATCGCTGATCGTGGCACCGCTGGCGCTGGTATCGATCGTGATCTGCTTGCGCAATGACCAGTCGTCGTTCCACCAAGCCTGCGCGGCGCTCCCGCCGAGCATGGGCCAACCGAGGACGAAGCCGAACAGCACGCAGCGGCGCAAAAGGTAAATCGCACGGAATGGCGCGGATTTTCGCTTTGCGGCAATTGTTATCAAAGCTCGCTCCAGAGCCGGAAGGTGAATCGTGGAAAGAGCGCCGGTGTCGCCACCTGACTCAAGAGCGGTACGCCGAAATCAAAAGCGCCGTTCCAATGATCGAGCATCTTGACTCGGGTGCCGATTCCGACGCTGGCGAGGCCGAACTGCGATTTCTGCTCGGCGAGAGGGTTGTTGATCATGAGGTTGCCCCCCTCGGCGAAGAAGTAGATGCGCCATTCGTTGACGGCGCCGCTGCCGAGCCTTTCATTGGTCCAGGCCGCCAAAGACGGGCTGCGGAGCTCGATCGAGCCGATGATGCCGCTATCACCTAGAACTTCCGATTCGAGATAGCCGCGCACTGTGTCGAGGCCGCCGGCACTCATTTCCTCCGTGCTGACAAGCGGTTCATTGGCGAGCTGACTCTGGGCCTTGGCATGGAGCTGCAGGCCTAGTGGTAGCTCTTGCGTCCGCTCCAAGTCGCCCTTGAAATAGATGAAGTTGCCCTTGGCATCAAAGCGCTGCGCGTCAAATTCCCCAGTACCGCTGCCGAGTTCGCGTGAGCCAAAGGTGATGCCGGCGTCGAGCTGCGTTTGCGACTCGTCTCCCTGCAGCGCCGCGGTATAAGTGATCGTCACCGGATAGTAGGTAATCGGCGTCGCCAAGCTTGCGCCGCCGAGAGAGAGATTTTGGTCGAAATGCTTATAGTCGATCCCTGCGCTCAGCGTGTGGAAGAAATCCTGTTCGCCCGGCAAGGTGACAATGGCGCGCGTTCCGAAGATCTTGCCGCGGCCAACCACGTTCGAGTCGCCGACCGTCGCAACGTTGCTGTCGTTTTTCACACCATAGAAGAGGAGGCTCAGCCAGCTGATCTCGGGAAACCGCGCTAAATAGGAGCCGGAGAGAACCCGCGCGCTGCTCGGATCTTCCGGTGCTATTTGGTAGCCGATGTTGATGGAGTGACCGAGTTGCCACAGATTGTCGTAATGCAGCGTCGCGTTCAGCCTGAGCGGCACAGTGTTCTGGCTGTAGCGATTGTTGAGTTCAAGACTACCGTGAAGCGGCAACGTATCTTCGACATTGAGATCGACGTCGACCGTGCCCGGCGTCGTTCCGGCCCGCAGCGCCGGCGTTACGCGTCGGTCCGGTTGCTGATTGAGCGCAACGATGTCTTTCGAGACGTCGTTGAAGTTCGGCACTTGGCCTTCGGCAAGTGAGGGAGCCTCCTGCTTGATCTCGGCGAGTGAAAAATAGCGCGAGCCTTTAACACGCAAGCGCCCGACCTTCCCTTCGACGACTTTGAGCACAACGACTCCGCCTTGGACGCGCTGTGGCGGAATTTCGACAGCCACGGTCTGATAGCCTTTGGCAAAATAGGCTTTCTCAAGAGCCCCGCGCGCCTGCTCGACATCGTCGGTCGTACGGTCGGGTCCCATGAACGGGTAGACCGCTTCCTCGACCTCCATTTGACTCAACAGATGTGCACCATCGATTCGAAACTCGAGGAGATCGAGATGCTGCACCGGCGGCGTTCCGCTGGCTTGCGCCGATTGCGCACTTCCGTCTGGTGGAAGTCCTCCCGCCGCGATGGTCGGCGCACCGGCGATCGACAAAATGATCGCGACCGAGCATCGAACGGTGTCGGCTCCGCTCAAACCTGACGCCACGGAAATCCCTCAATGTGGGTAACGAACACCGCCCAGCCCAAAAATTCCCTCCCCATCTTCGGATTGGGAAGGTGAATGATCGTGACGACTCTCCGTGAACCCCCGGAGTTGACGCGCACCCGCGCGATACCGATCAAACGTACCGTCGGTCGGTGACCCATTTATGACAAATGCAGCGCGAATTTGAATCGAAAGCGCGCGATTGACGCGTGTGCTCAGGACGGCGACCGAGCATCGCGTCGCTAAGCGATCAATACTGTATTGGTCGATATGACAGCAGGCGTCGCGAGAGCGGCATTGCTTTGCGCACCGCGATTGCGCTACTTCGCGGGGCGAGACGGAACAACCGACTTGCCTAGATTCTGGCCGTATTGCTGGGCGAGCGCCGTCTCATTGAATCCGTGCAATTTGACCGATGGCGAGCCCGCATCGAGCGGCGGGACATTGCCAACCGGTTGGATATGCCGGGCTTGTTGCTTCAATTGCTGATTGATGCAATCGAGCTTTTGTGTGCGCTCGCCGCCGATCTCGACCTCGACGCAGGTTTCGGCCGCGGAGGGTGGCGGCGAGCTGTTGCCGCCAATGAAGACGCCGTTTCCGCTTGCGCCGGTATCGGCCGCTCGAGCCTCAACGCCAAGAAGGAGAAAAAGAACAGCCAGACCAAGCAGAAGAGATTTCATGATGCCCCGCCTGACAATTCGGAAATATGCTTGATACCCCTAACTCACATAGGTTCTCACGATAGTCGTTCAAGAACGGTTGACAAGGCTTTCGGTGATCGCGATTTTCGCCGCCGGCGGCGCTCGCGTAGGGGACGAACTCCGCGAGCGAGGGTTCGATCATCAGCCTGAACCCGCGTCAGGCGTATGAAAGGAACCGGTCGGCCACCGAAATATCCATGCAGCCCGCCGGCGACTGGCGGCGAAGCGCCGTAACAAAACCGTTTCGCGACTGCAATAGAGTTGGCATCAACCGCTGTTAATCGTGATGGGTGATGTTGCGGCTGCAGCGCCATCGCCATTAGGTCCGGCACAAGCAGGAACATTTTCATGCAGGTCCTGAGTTCTCATTTCCGCGATGTCAAATTGCTGCGCCCCGCCCGGCATGTCGACGATCGCGGCTTTTTTTCCGAGGCGTATAGCAAGCGCGACTATGCGGCGATCGGCATCCGCAACGAGTTCGTTCAAGACAATCACTCACTTTCGCGAAAAAAGGGCGTGATTCGGGGGCTGCACTTCCAAATCCCCCCCTTTGCGCAAGCGAAGCTTCTGCGCGTCCTGCGCGGCTCTATTCTCGACGTGGTGGTCGACATCCGCATGGGCTCCCCGACCTTCGGACAGCATATAGCGACCGTGCTAAACGCCGACGACTGGAATCAGATCTTTATCGCGGCAGGCTTTGCCCATGGGTTCTGTACCTTGGAGCCCGAAACCGAAATTCTCTACAAAGTCGACAATTACTATTCGCGCGAGAACGAACGCGGCATTCGCTGGAATGACCCGACGCTCGGCATTGCTTGGCCGATCTCAGCGGACGAAGCTGAGTTGTCCGACAAAGACCGAAAGCTTCCGCTCCTTTCTGAACTCTCTAGCATGTTTACGTATGAGCGCGGCAATGACCAGGCGATCGCAGCCGCATAGCGCCATCTCCCAACACGCTCGATCGATTGCCGCGTCGGCGCCTTCACCGAGGGTTGCGCGCGCTCCAGGATACCGTATCGCGCCTTTCCAGCGAGGTTTTCGGTGAGTGTGTTGGATCGCACGCTCGCATCGGGCACGGCGGAGACAAGTATCCCGGTGGATCGGTCGGTTGCGATCCCGAGCGGCAGAAAATACGTTGCGCTACGCAAAATCTTGATGCTCGCGCAGGTCCGAACCGTCTTCTACGTCCTGGCCAGTGGCGTTTCGGCCTCCGTCATCGCATCGCACGATTGGATGGTCGATCGCAGCCATCTCCTCGCGACGATCTATGTGGCATTGCTGCAATGGTCGATCTTCTATTTCTGCGGTTTGTTCGAAAAAGAGGTCCTGTTCTCGCGACGCCTCTACCTTCGTCGCATCGGTCTGGCGTGGCTGATCGTGACAATGACAACGCTGTCGATTGCACTCACGCTCGATGTTTCGCACCATTTCTCCGGCGAATGGGCACGGCTATGGTTTGCGCAGCTGCTGATCATGCTGGTGATCGACCGCTTCGCCTTCATGGCGGCCGTACGGCGCTGGAAGGCGCAAGGCTATGTCCATCAGCGCGCGATCATCGTCGGCACGGGTGAGAATGGGCGCAAGCTCGTCGCCCATCTCCACGCGCAGGATGACCTCGCGACCACCGTGATTGGATTTGTCGACGATCGACAACGCGATTTCGTGCCAAGCATCGCCGGCGTGCCGGTTCTTGGAACGACGCGAGATCTCGTCGGTCTAATCCGAGCCAATCAAGTTGATTTCGTGATCGTCGCCTTGCCCTTGGCTGCCGTCAACCGCGTTTCTGATATCGTAAAAAGACTGCGAGCGTTTCCGGTCGACATATTCTTGGCTCCCGATCTCGCGGCTTTCGCGTTTCCTTGCTGTCGCCAAGACCAGGTCGCTGGCACGCCGGTGTTACACGTCTACGAACGTCCGATTTCGGGCTGGTCCTATGCGATCAAGCGGTCCGAAGATATCGTCGTTGCCATCAGCGGATTAGTGCTCTTGTCGCCGATTTTCGTGCTGGCGGCACTGCTCGTGAAGGCAACATCCCCCGGTCCCATCTTTTTTCGCCAAAAGCGCTACGGCTTTAACAACTCAATCATCAACGTGTTCAAATTTCGCACGATGTATGCGGGCGCCAGCTACCAACTCGGCGTCACCCAGGCAGTGTGGAGAGATCGCCGCGTGACTCGGATCGGTCGATTGT
>CAYMNX010000521.1:0-2743 GCA_964391905.1 uncultured Rhizobiaceae bacterium | reverse complement strand
GTCCTGTGGTTCCATCTCGATTTCTGGATCGCGGCCATTCTTGCGGCGCTGCTCGTGGCGGCGCTGGGCGGCGCGATCGAGCGCCTCATTCTTCGCCGTCTCGCCGGATCGGAGCAAGCTCAGGTGCTCGTCACGCTCGGCATTTCTTTCATGGTCGCCGATCTTTGCCTGATGGAATGGAGCGGCGATCCGATCTCGATCGACGCGCCCCCTTATCTGCGCGGCGCGACGCCGCTCTTCGGCCTGTTCTTCTCGAGCTATCGGTTGGCGATCATCGTCATTGCGCTGATCATCGCGGGATTGCTCTGGGCGGTCCTCGATCGCACGCGCTTGGGAGCGATGATTCGCGCCGGCGTCGACGACCCGCAAATGGCGCGGGTCTGTGGCATCCGCGTCTCGCGGCTCTTCACGGTGATTTTCTGCCTCGGCGCGGGGCTTGCCGGCTTTGCCGGGATGATGGGCGCGCCGATCCTCTCCGTCTATCCCGGCCTTGACGCGGACATGCTGCCGCTTGCCCTGGTCGTGGTCATTCTCGGCGGCACCGGCAGCCTCCTCGGCTCGCTCATCGGCAGCTTCGTCATCGGCTTTCTCTACAATTTCGGCCAGGCTCTGCTCCCCGAGCTCGCCTATTTCGTGCTATTCCTTCCGATGGTCGCGATCCTGGTGCTGCGCCCGCAAGGGCTTTTCGGCCGGCGGGTGCCATGAAAGCCGGGCTGCTGGGCGTGGGCTTCCTCGCGCTCGCGACGGCGCCGCTCTGGGTCGGCGGCAGCTTCTACGTCAATGTGATGAGCCAGATCCTCATCGCCGCGATCTTCGCTTTGGCGCTCGACGTGCTGGTGGGCTATGCCGGCTTGATCTCCTTGGGCCATGCCGGTCTCTTCGGCGCCGCCGCTTATGGCGCGGCGATCGCGCTCGGCGCCGGCTTCGGCCATGCCGGTGCGATCATCGCCGCGCTCCTCTTGTCGCTGCTGGTGACGGCGGTGTTTGCGCTATTGGCGCTGCGGACGACCGGCATCGGCTTCATCATGATCACCTTGGCGTTGGGCCAAATCTTGTGGGGCCTCGCTTATCGGTGGATCGATCTCACCAACGGCGATAACGGCATTTCCGCCGCATCGCGGCCGGCGCCCTTCGGTCTCTCGCTCGCCTCGGCCGATGCTTTTTATTTCACAAGCCTGGTGTTGTTCGGCGCGGCGGTCGCGAGCATCGCCGTGTTCACGCGCTCGCCTCTCGGCGCGAGCCTTAGAGGCAGCCGCGACCAGCCGCGGCGCATGACGGCGCTCGGCTACAATGTCTGGGCGATCCGCTTCATTGCTTGTCTTTTTTCCGGCCTCTGGAGCGGCGTCGCGGGCATCCTTTTCTTCTACTACAACCAGTTCATCAGCCCGCATGCGCTCGCGCTGTCGGCCTCGGCCGAGGTGTTGCTGATGGTCATTGCCGGCGGGTCGGGAACCCTGCTCGGCCCCGTTCTCGGCGCTGCGCTCGTCGTCATCATGAAGAGCGTTGCGAGCGCCTATATCGAGCGCTGGAATTTCACGCTCGGCGCGATCTTCGTCGTAATCGTTCTGTTCATGCCGGAGGGCCTGGTCCCGGGCACGGGCCGGCTGCTCAGGCGCGGCTGGACGATGTTCAAGGGCAGCCGCGCGGCACCCGCGGAGAGCCCGCCATGAGCGCTTTGACGCTTCAAGGCCTTGCCAAGTCCTTCGGCGGGCTGCAGGTCACGAAAGGCGTCGATCTCGTCATCGAGCCGGGCGAGCGACGTCTCATCATCGGGCCAAACGGCGCGGGCAAGACGACGCTCTTCAACCTCATCGCCGGCGAGTTGCGGCCCGACCGCGGCGCCATCGCGCTTTTCGGCACGGATCTGACGTCGCTGCCGCCGCGGCGCCGCGCCCATCTGGGTCTCGCGCGCACCTATCAGATCATTACGCTCTTCCCCAAGGACACGCTGCTGCACAACGTCACGCTGTCGCTGCTCGGTATCTCGCCGCTGCGCTGGCGCGCGTGGACGCGGCTCGATCGCCATACGGCCTTGCTGCAGCAAGCGCGGCACGCACTGGCCGAAATCGGGCTTGACCATCTTGCCGATCGACCATTGGCTCAGACCTCCTATGGCGAAAGACGTCGCGTCGAGATTGCCATGGCCTTGGCGCAAAAGCCGCGCGTGCTTCTGCTCGACGAACCCTTCGCCGGCCTCTCGGTCGACGAGCGGCGTGACGTGCAGGCGCTGCTTTTCGCGATTCCGCGCGACGTGACCCTGGTCATGATCGAGCACGATATGGATGTGGCACTCGATCTCGCGGAGCGTATCGCCCTGATGCATTTCGGCGAGATTGTCGTCGACGGCACACGCGCCGAGATCGTCGCCCACCCTCGCACCAAGGAGATCTACCTTGGCGCATGAGGCGTTCGAATTCAGCGCCGTCGAGGCTTATTACGGCGACAGCCACATCCTCCACGGCGTTTCGCTGCGGCTCGGCGAAGGCCGGCTGCTCGGGCTTTTGGGACGGAACGGCGCCGGAAAGACCACCTGCATGAATGTCGCGACGGGTCTTCTTGTGCCGCGACGCGGCAGCGTGCGCTTTTTCGGCCAGGATGTGGCGGGCGCCGCGCCCGAGGCCATCGCAGCTCGCGGCGTGGCGCTGGTGCCCCAAGGTCGGCGGATCTTTCGCAGCCTCACCGTGCGCGAAAATCTCGACGTCGCCGCGCGGCGGTCGAGCGCCGCACGACAATCCTGGTCGCT
>CAYMNX010000520.1:0-3491 GCA_964391905.1 uncultured Rhizobiaceae bacterium | reverse complement strand
GTCGAAGGCGTCAGCATGGCGCTGACCCAGCGCGACGAGATCGCCGCCGTCGCGGATCGCGCCGGCGGGACGATCGAGGCGCTCAACAAAGCTTTGGAGCAGCGGATCGCGAGCGGCGAACCCGCCCCGGGTGCCGTGCCGCAGGGGCAGGGACAGTAAGGGCCTAAGGGCGCGTCAGCGGCTTGTACTTGAGGCGATGCGGCTGCTCGGCTGCGGCGCCGAGGCGGCGCTTGCGATCCGCCTCGTAATCCGCGTAATTGCCCTCGAACCACACAACCTGACTGTCGCCCTCGAAAGCGAGGATGTGAGTCGCGATGCGATCCAAGAACCAGCGATCATGGGTGATGACCACGGCGCAGCCGGGAAATTCCTCGAGCGCATCCTCGAGCGCGCGCAGCGTGTCGACATCGAGATCGTTGGTCGGCTCGTCGAGGAGGATGACATTGGCCGCAGTCTTCAGCATTTTCGCGAGATGAACGCGGTTGCGCTCACCGCCTGAGAGCTGCCCGACCTTCTTCTGCTGGTCGGTGCCGCGAAAGTTGAAGAGCGCGCAGTAGGCGCGCGACGGCATCTTGCGGCGGCCGAGATCGATCTCGTCATTGCCGTCCGAGATTTCCTCCCAGACGGTCTTGTTGGCGCTAAGCGTATCGCGCGATTGATCGACATAGCCGAGCTTCACCGTCTCGCCGACCTTGAAGCTGCCGCGATCGGGTTGTTCCTGACCCGTGATCATGCGGAAGAGCGTCGTCTTGCCCGCGCCGTTGGGGCCGATGATGCCGACGATTCCGCCGGGCGGAAGGCGGAAGGACAGATCCTCGATCAGCAGCCGGTCGCCATAGGCCTTCGCCAGATGCTCGGCCTCGATGACGAGATCGCCCAGCCGCGGACCGGGCGGCAGCACGATCTGCGCCGTCTCGGGCGCCTTCTCGCGGCTCTGCGCGACGAGGGTCTCATAGGCCGAGATGCGGGCCTTGCTCTTTGCTTGTCGCGCGCGCGGGCTCTGCCGCACCCAGTCGAGCTCGCGCTCCAAGGTGCGATGGCGCGCGGCTTCTTGCTTTCCTTCTTGCGCCAAGCGCTTCTGCTTCTGATCGAGCCAACCCGTGTAATTGCCTTCGTAGGGAATGCCCTGGCCGCGATCGAGCTCCAGAATCCAGCCCGCCACTTCATCGAGAAAGTAGCGGTCGTGAGTCACCGTGACGACCGTGCCGGCATAATCGTGCAAGAAGCGCTGCAGCCAAGCGACGGATTCGGCGTCGAGATGGTTGGTCGGCTCGTCGAGCAGCAACAGGTCGGGCTTTTGCAGCAGCAGGCGGCAGAGCGCAACGCGGCGGCGCTCGCCGCCTGATAATTTCGTGACATCCGCATCGCCGGGCGGGCAGCGCAGCGCGTCCATCGCGATCTCGACCGTGCGATCGAGCTCCCAGGCATTGGCGGCGTCGATCTTCTCTTGCAGCTCCCCCTGCTCAGCGATGAGCGCGTTCATCTCATCCTCGTCGAGCTCCTCGCCGAAGCGCGCGCTCACCGCCTCGAAGCGCTCCAAAAGCGCCTTCGTCTCGGCGAGCCCCTCCATCACATTGCCGGCGACGTCCTTCTTCGGATCGAGCTCGGGCTCCTGCGGCAGATAGCCGACGCGCGCGCCCTCCGCGGACCAAGCCTCGCCGGTGAAATTATTATCGAGCCCGGCCATGATCTTGAGCAGGGTCGATTTGCCGGCGCCGTTGGGCCCGAGCACGCCGATCTTGGCCCCCGGGAGAAAGGAGAGCCAGATATTCTTCAAGACTTCGCGCCCGCCAGGATAGGTCTTACTCAGACCTTTCATGACGTAGATGTATTGATAAGCTGCCATGTTCGCCTTCTAGCCCAGGAGGCGGTCCGTCGCAATTGGCCCAGCTCGGCTCGGAGGCCTTATACCCATGCCGCTCTTGAGCTTTCTTCTCAATCTCCTGTGGGTTTTCACCGGGGGCTTATGGATGGCGGCGGCGTGGCTCTTGGCCGCCGTCATCATGGCGATCACGATCATCGGCCTGCCCTGGACGCGCGCCGCCTTCAACATCGCGCTCTACACCTTCCTGCCCTTCGGCACCAAGTCCGTGTCGCGCGCGCGTTTCACCGGCCGCGAGGATCTCGGCACCGGTCCCTTGGGGTTCTTCGGCAACGTGATCTGGTTCGTTTTTGCCGGCTGGTGGCTCGCGCTCTTGCATCTCATTCATGCAATCGTGTTTGCCATCACGATCATCGGCATTCCCTTTGCGTGGGCGCATCTGAAGCTCGCGAAGCTCGCGCTCTGGCCGGTCGGTCGAATGATCGTCACCGCCGAGGACGCGGCGTGGCGCGGCTGAGTCGCGCGCGGATCATCAGCTCGGCTTTTTCGGCGCCGCGGCTCTGCCGGTCGTGAATGACAAGGCATGGGTGAGATCGCCCATCGGCGGCTTGCCATGGGCCTCCAAGGCCTTGTCGCGCGCGGCAAGGCCCGGCAGCACCGGCAGGCGCCACCTTCGCGTGATGAATTTCAAGATCGACATCGTGTCGTATTGCGTGTGATCGACATAGCCCTTCTTGGCGAAGGGCGAGATGATGAGCGTCGGCACGCGATTGCCCGGTCCCCAGCGATCCGCCTTGGGCGGCGCGACATGATCCCAGAAGCCGCCATTCTCGTCATAGGTGATGACGATCAGCATATGCGCCCATTGCGGGCTCTTCTGCAGATGCGCGACGATATCGGCGATGTGCCGATCGCCCGAGAAGACATCGGTATAGCCGCCATGCTCGTTGAGATTGCCCTGCGGCTTGTAGAAGGTGACATGCGGCAGCGTACCGGCATCGATGGCCTCGATGAACGCGGCACCGTTCATCCCGCCATCGCGTAGATGCGGGGCGCGCGCCGGCGTGCCGGGCGCGAGATCTGCGAAATAGTTGAACGGCTGGTGGTGGAATTGGAAATTCGGCACCGGGGTTGCGTTCTTGCCGTCGAGCGCCGCCTGCCACGCACCGGCATACCAGGCCCAGCTCACGCCTTTGGCGTCCAAGAGATCGCCGACATGCTGCATCGATTGCGGCAGCAAGGTCGTTGGCTGATCAAGATCGGCCGTGGCCGGATCGGCGCCCTTCGCCGGCTTGTTGGCGCTCGGCTGATAGGGCGGCTGCATCGTATTCACGGCGTAGAAATCCGGCGTGAGATTGCCGTCGGAGACGAATTTGGGCACGCCGTCGAGCGCCGATTTCGGCGCGTTGTCGGCGAGTTTCAGGCTGGTGCCGTCGGCATCAACCGCCGCGATCGAGGGCTTGGCCGGGCTTTTATCGGCCTGCGGATAGACCGGCACGCAAGCGCAGACGAGCAGGAAATGATTGAGGAAGGAGCCGCCGAACGCAGCTTGGAAGAAGTTGTCGGCGAGCACGTACTTCTGCGCGAGCGCCCACATCGGAAGCTTCGAGCCGTCGTAATGGCCCATGACCAGGCCACCCGAATCCGCCCACGCGACGAACTTGTCGTT
>CAYMNX010000519.1:0-3796 GCA_964391905.1 uncultured Rhizobiaceae bacterium | reverse complement strand
CGGAGCGTCATTGTCGTCGCGACCTCGGATGAATCGCCGTTGATGCGACGCCAGGCGGCGTTCCTCACCATGGCCATCGCCGAGTTCCTGCGCGATCGCGACCGCGATGTCCTCTGCCTCATCGACAGCGTCACGCGCTTTGCCACGGCGCAGCGCGAGATCGGGCTTTCGGCCGGCGAGCCACCCACCACCAAGGGCTACACGCCGACGGTGTTCGCGGAGCTGCCGAAGCTCTTGGAGCGCGCCGGGCCAGGCACAGGGCAGGGCACGATCACCGGGCTCTTCAACGTGCTGGTCGACGGCGACGATCATAGCGAGCCGGTGGCCGATGCCGTGCGTTCCATTCTCGACGGCCACATCGTGCTCGATCGCGGAATTGCCGAGCGCGGCCGCTATCCGGCGATCAATATTCTGCGCTCGGTGTCGCGGACCATGCCGGGCTGCAACAACGAGGAGGAGAACCGGCTCATTCAGACGGCGCGCGCGCATTTGTCGACCTATGAGGACATGGCCGAGCTCATCCGGCTCGGCGCCTATCGGCGCGGCAGCGACCCCAAGGTGGATGAGGCGATTCACTATTATCCGGCGCTCGAGGCATTCCTCGGCCAACGCAAGGACGAGCGCGCCGACTTCGCTGGCGCCTATGCAACGCTCGGCCAGATCCTGGCGGCTAAATGACGAGCGCGCTCGACAGTCTCATCCGGCTTCATCGCTGGCAACTCGACGAGCAGCGTCGCTGCGTCGCCGATCTCGACCAGCTGACGGTCAAGCTCCGAGCCGAGCTCGCGCGCCTCGAGAGCGAGCAGCAAGCGGAGCAGGAGGCGGCCGCACGATCGGCGGAGGTGTCCTTTGCCTACGGCTCCTATGCCGGCACGCTGATCGAGCGGCGGCGTAAGCTCGCACAGTCGCTTGCCGAAGCCGAGCAGCAGGCGGCCAAGGCGCGCGAGGTCCTGGCGGAGGCGTTCCAGGAGGTGAAGCGCTACGAAATCGCGGCGGCGCGGCGGCTTCTCGACCAACGCGCTCAACTCGACCGGCTGCATCAAAACGATATGGACGAGCTGGCGGTCGAAATTCACCGCAAGACCACCGATTTTCGGCACCAGCGAGGTCTATAAATCATTTAAAAACATAATATTATAAATTAATCCAAATCTAATATTTAAGATCAAGAACTTGGCCTAACGAAGAAATTTTTTCTGGCGCTCTATCTTGAATCAGTTTTTCCGATTTGAAATTTTCGAGCTTTGCCGATCTGATTGAAATCTAATCGTTGAAAAAGAGTCAATTAGGCGTTGACTTCAACGTGTTTTCGAAGGTTAGAAAGTGGCGCTAGCGTGAATTCGGGGGCGATGGCGAAGCCGAGATCGCCGGTCAAGCCCCAATCCTTGAGCGCGCGGCGGCAGATCGTGGTCGCGCGCCGGCGTAACTCTTCCGGCAGGCCGCGATGGCTGCGGAGGACGAGAATGAGATGCGCGGCGCGCAACATCCCGTCGAGCTGCACCGGCCCGAGCGCCGGCAGCTCTACCTCGATCGCGAACCGGATCAAATCCTCGGCGGGCGGAGCTGGGTCGCGGCGGCGCAGAAACAGGCGCAGCGAAAGCACCATCGTGCCAGCCATCAGCGGCAGGGTGATGACACGCCAGTCGCCGGTCGCCGGGTCGGCTGCGAGGCGACGCAGTTCATTGGCGTCGTCGCTCAGGCGCTGCGCCAGTCTGCCGTGGTTGGCGGCGGCAAGGGCCGCGGTCACGGCGGTCCCCGGCCAGTCGCCGTGATAGAGCGATCCCAAGAGGAACAGCAAAGTCGCGGTGAGATCAGAGGCGCAGGCCGGCATCAGCTCGGCATGGAGCCGCGCGGCGAGGTCGGGCGAGGTCTGCGCGAGCGCGGCGAGCACCTCTTCGAGCGCCGGCCATCCGCCGACGCGCGAAGGTGGATCTTCGGTCATGCGCTCGGGCGCGATTTCCTCAAGCCGCTCGAAAGCGATAACCGTATCGGGGGCGAGTGCCAGGCGGCGCTGCAGAGCGAGGAGGCCGAGCGGCGTATCCATCAAGGTCTCGGTGCCGGCGCTGTTGATAACCCGGCCGATCAGCAGCGTCGGCTCGGCGGCGGCCGGCATCGCAACGATGCGCAGCATGAGATGCGTGCCAACAGCGAGCGCGTCCGCCGTGGCCGGAACGGCAGGCGCGCGGACGATGGCCTCGACCGTGGTGCCGAGATGGAGCTCGGTCGAGGGTGCCGCGTCGTGCCCGCTACCCGAAGACCCGTCCTGGCGCGCGCCGACCGGCGTAACGGGCGGCCCCGGATGGAAGCGATTGTCGATTCCGCCGACGGGGGTAACCGGAACGCTGGCGCCGAGCGGTTCCGCCATGGCTCTTGCCTCAGAGACCTCGAAGCTCTTTGTCGAGACAACGAGCGATGTGCGTCACATCTCGCGCCGCGTTGGCATTGGGATTGCGCAATAGAAGCGACGCTTGGCGGCGAATGCACTCCTTGACCTCGTCGTCGCGGCGAACGATCCCGGCGAGCGGCGGCTCGATCTTCAGGAACTCGCGACACGCGCGCAGCAAGGTCGCGTAGCAGCGCTGCCCTTCTTCCTCGCTCGGCACCATATTGACGATGACGCGAATGCCGTCGGCCAGGCGTTCCAGCGCCGTCAGCTTGACATAGGCATAGGCGTCGGTGATCGCGGTCGGCTCGTCGGTCGTGACGACGAGACAGGCCCGGGCCTGTGCCGCCATGTGCCGGACGGTGCGCTCGATCCCGGCGCCAAGATCGAGCACGACCCAATCGTAATTCGATGAAAAGCGCTGCAACTCGCTGCGCAAGGCCAAGAGCTTCGCCGGCGCCAGATTGGCAAGACCGTAAGATCCCGAACGCCCCGCGACGATGTCGAAGCCGTTACGCCCCGCGCCGCCGTCATAAGACATGATGACGTCGTCGAGCTTGGCCTCGCCGGCGACGACGCTTGCGAGCTCGGCTCTCGGCGCGATGCCGAGTTGTACATCGACATTGGCGAGCCCCAGATCGCCGTCGAACAGCAAGGTGCGACGCCCGGCTTGGGCGAGCGCATGGGCAAGGGTGATCGAGAACCAGGTCTTGCCGACGCCGCCCTTGCCCGATGCGACCGCGATCACATTACGTTGCGCGGCGCCGCGCGCGGTTGCCGGAATCGCGGCCGTGACGGGTGGCTTTAGTTTCGCGGTGGGTGTCATGACGCACCTTTGGGCAAGAGCAAGCGGGCGAGCAGTGTCGGCGTGAAGGGCACGAGGCCATCGGCGATGTCGGGCGCGATGCCGGCCTCGGCGAGACCGAGGCTGAAACTGTTCGCGACGGCGACGACGCTGCCGAGTCGCCGCACCGTGTCGAGACGGCTGACGATCGTTCGCGCGCAGCCGAAATCGCGAAATATTTCCGCCATCGCCACCGTGTCGTTGATCTCACCGCCGGCGGCAAAGACGAGGACCGGCTCGGCGCCGCAACTCGCCAGCAGGACATCGAGCTCGCGCCGATCGCCGGCGCTGAACGGATTGACGCCGGCGGTATCGATGATGACGCGCTCGCTCGGATGCGCGGCGGCAAGAATGGCGGCGAGGTTGTCGGGCTTCTCGACCGCAACAAAGGGCGTGCCGAGAATTTTGGCGAAGCTCTCGAGCTGTGCCACGGCGCCGGCACGCGCCATGTCGGTCGTCACCAGCCGCGCCCGCTCGCCGGCGAGGACCGCGCGCGCCGCGAGCTTCGCCGCCGTCGCGGTCTTGCCGCTGCCTTGCGGTCCGACGAGAATGGTCGCGCGCTGTCCCTT
>CAYMNX010000518.1:0-8726 GCA_964391905.1 uncultured Rhizobiaceae bacterium | reverse complement strand
TTGAGGTTGCAGCCGATGAAGCCCCATTCCTTGACGCATTTCTCGAGCTCGGGAATGCAATTGGCGGGCGGGACGCCGGGGCTTTGCGGCAACTGGGCGACGCCGATGAAGTTCTTGGGGAAGATCTTGACGACGCGGCGGATGAGATCGTTGCAGACATTGGTCCAGATCGCGCTCGTCTTCGCCGTGCCGATATGATGGCCCATGCCGGCGGCGCGCGGCGAGAAGATCGTGACATCGCTGCCCCGATCCTGCTGCATCTTGAGCTGGCCCTTCTCGATCGTCTCGCGGATCTGGTCATCGGTGATATTGAGCGGTCCCGGATCATCGGTGCCGGCGATCTGCTTGTCGCGAAACGCCTGCAGCTCCTTGGGCGCGGTGGTGTAGTGGCCGTGGCAGTCGATGATCATGTGGAAACCCTCCCTCTTTGCGCGCGATGCTATTCAGCGCGCTCGCCAAAGTCAAACCAACGCTGCCTTGCGGAAGGCTGTCGCCTTGCGCATTGCCCACGGCTAGGAGCGCCGCTTCGGTTCTGCTAGCATGCGCCCAGTGGTTTTCGGGTTTTTGCCGGGAGGGAAGAGAGTATGGCCGAGATTCCGCGTCTCAATGGGATGATCCGCTGCTTCGAGGAGGGCAAGCAAGCCTTCGGCGCGTTCTGCACGCCCTATACCGCTGCCGCGGTGGCGATGAGCGACGCCAAATACGACAGCATCATCTTCGAGATGGAGCACAATATTTGGGACATCCGCGCGCTGCGCGACAGTCTCCAATATATGCTCAATCGCAGGCAGATCGCCGATAAGGGCTCGATCGCGCCCAACGTCACGCCGCTCGTGCGCATTCCGGCGAATGGCAATGAGAAGAATCAGTGGCTCGCGAAACAGGCCCTCGATGTCGGCGCCTACGGCGTCGTCTGGCCGCATGTCGACACGGTCGATCAGGCCTATAACGCCGTCGCCGCCTGCCGCTATCCGCGACTCAAGACCGCGCCGCGCTACGAGCCCGCAGGCATTCGCGGCGATTCACCGACGACGGCCGCGCGCTATTGGGGCCTGACCAACCAGGAATACTACAAGAAGGCCGATGTCTGGCCGCTCGATCCCAATGGCGAGATCCTCGTCGGGCTCATGATCGAAGGGGTCGAGGCGGTCAACAATTTGGATGCGATGCTGAGCAAGGTGCCGGGCATCGGCTTCATCCTCGTCGGCGAGGGCGATCTCTCTCAAGAGCTCGGCGTGCCGCGGCAATATGAGCATCCGACGGTGCTGGAGCATATCGCGCGCGTCGTCGCGACCTGCAAGAAGCACAAGGTGCCGGTCGGCCACCCCCATGTCGATGCGAAGAATGTCGAGCGCATCCTTGGCGAGGGCTTCAGCTATTTGATGGCGGCGCCCGGCCGGAGCTATGCTGGCCTCGAGAAGGGCCGCGAGTTGGCGAAGCGGTAAGTTAAAGAGTTCACCACGGAGGGACGGAGAGCACGGAGAATTTCTTAAGCGCGAAGCGCATCATCCTGTTCTTCTCCCGTGTCCTCCGTGCCTCCGTGGTAAATTGGACTTGCGAAATGCCGGATCAGGAGGAAGCTCGATGAAGATCACCTATGGCGACACGATCGAATGGAAGCGCGGCCTCGAATATCGCGGCGGCACCTTCCATTTCCGTAACCTCATGGAGGGCGAGGAGGGGAGCGTCGACAATTTCCGCCTCGGTCTCGGCCGCTCCTCGCATGATTTCTATTCGCCGCGCCACCGCCATAATTTCGAGCAGATCCGCTTCGTCTTGGATGGCGAGCTCTCCTTCGGCCGCGACGGCACCATGACCCAAGGCATGGTCGGCTATTTCCCCGAAGGCGTCCATTACGGGCCGCAAACGCAAACCAGAGAATCGCTCGCGGCGGTGCTGCAATGCGGCGGCGCTTCGGGCAGCGGCTATCCCTCGCGCACCGAGGTGAAAAGCGCGATGGATGCGCTCGAGGAGTTCGGCCATTTCGAAGAGGGCGTCTATCGCCGCAATGAAGGTGTGCCGGGCAAGCGCAACCTCGACGGCTTCCAAGCGATCTGGGAGCAGATCAACAAGCGGCCGATGGTCTATCCCAAGGGCCGCTATCCCGCGCCGATCCTGATGGATCCGAACAATTACGCCTGGACCGAGGTCGAGGGCGGGAAGGGCGTCGAGGAAAAGCTTTTGGGCGTCTTCACCGAGCGGCGCACCGAGGCGCGCTTCCTGAAATTGGCGCCGGGCGCCAATTACTACGCCAAGGGCCGGGGCCTCTATTTCGTCGTCTCGGGCGAGGGCACGGCTTCGGATCAGCCGTATCGCGCCTGGACCACCGTCTATCTCAAGAAGGGCGAGCGGGCGATGATCACCGCATCGCGCGAGACGCAGCTCTTCCTTTTCGGCCTGCCCGATCTCTCCGGGTTGAAGCTCGGGCAGTTGAACGGTGCGGCCGCGCCCGACGAGGTCGAGACCGCCGAAGCCGCGGAGTAACGCGGCCGGCGAATAGCAGCCGCGGCATCCGCCGCGGCGCGAGAGATGGGGAGGAGGCGATGGGGCTGAAGCATCTGCTCGGCGCGGCAGTGTGCTGCATTCTTTTCGAGGCCGTGCCGGCGCGCGCTGCCGACACGATCGAGTTCGGCTTGCTCGGCGCACCCAATGCGGTCGAGTGGCCGGTCTATGTCGGGATCCACAAGAATTTCTTCGCGGATGCCGGCGTGAAGCTCGATGTCATCTATGCCTCGACGCCCTCGGGTCTCGTCCAGCAGCTCGCTTCGGGCTCGCTCGATATGTGCGATATCGGCGCGGTCGAGCCGATCCACGCCGTGGCGCGCGGCGCTTCGGTTGCGGTCTTGCGCATCTCGGGCGCGGTCTCGCCTTACGCGGTTCTGGCCCAGTCCGAGATCAAATCGATCCAGGATCTGAAAGGCCATACCATCGTCATCGGTGGGCTTGTCGATATCAACCGCGTCTACTTGGAGCGTATGCTCAAAGCCGCGGCGCTCACCGACAAGGATATCGATATCACCACAGCCGGCAGCACCGCCGCTCGCTTCGCCGCGCTCAAATCGGGCGCGGCCGATGCGACCATGCTGGCGCCGCCGGTCAATTTCTTTGCCGAGGCCGCGGGCTTTCACACCATCGCGATGCTGCTCGATTACACGAAAGATATTTATTTCGGCGCGACCGACGTCTCGCGCGCCTATGCCGAAGCGCATCGTGAAACGGTGAAGAAGTTCATGAGCGCGCTCGACAAGAGCTATGCCTGGTTCAATGACGACAAGAACCGAGCGGAAGCCATCGACATGCTGGCTCAGGAGATGCAGACGAAAAACAGCGACGATGTCGCCAAGAGCTATGACTACCTGAGGAAAATCGGCTTCTTTCCCAATGACGGCACGGTCTCGAAAAAGCGCATGGAGACGCTGATGGGGGAAATGGCCGCGATCGGCGACACCGAGGGCAAGGTTCCGCTCGAGAAGCTGGTGCTGGCGGGCGTGACGAAAGTCGAGGAGTGAATTAGCCCCTCTCGCCGCAAAGCGGGGGAGAGGGAGGGCCCGACGCGACGCGTCGGGAGGGTGAGATGGCTCGTCAACACCACCTCACCCGCTCGCTCGCGCTTGCACCCTCTCCCCCCACTAGCGTTATTTCAAACCGCAATCCCCAAAATCTTCGCGGGTGTCGTGCGCGTGATCATCGTTCGGTCGGCCTCGCTCAAAATCGCGCAGTCCTTCAAGGTCGCGAAGGGGTCGCGCTCGCCGACCGGGTAGTCGGTGCCGAAGGTGATGCGGTCGACGCCGACGCGTTTCACCAGCGCTTCGAGTACATCCGGCCCATAGACGCAGGTGTCGTAATAGAAGTCGCGCAGATACTCGCTCGGCTTCTTCGAGATGTTGGCGGCGATGCTCGGGTTGTTCTCGCAATTGCGGTCGAGCCGGCCGGCGTAATGCGGCAGATAGCCGCCGCCGTGGGCCATCACGATCTTCACGCCGGGGAAGCGGTCGAGCACGCCCTCGAAGATGAGCGAGGCCATGACGCGCGTTTCCTCCATCGGCTGGCCGATGCCGTTCCAGAGGAAATATTTCTGGAGGCGCATATCGGTCATGCCATGGGGATGGATGAAGACCGGGATATTTTGCGCATGGACCGCTTCCCAGAAAGGCCGGAACTTCTCCTCGCCCAGATAGTCGCCGCGGGAATTGGATGAAACGCTCGCGACCTTGAGCTTCAACGTATTGACGGCGTAGTCGAGCTCCTTCATCGCCAGCGCCACATCCTGCAGCGGCAGCGTGAAGGCGCCGATAAAGCGCGTCGGGTGCTTGCGCGCCCATTCGGCATTCATCTCATTGGCATGGCGATTGAGCGCGGCCGCCTCCTGCGGCTCGGCCCAATCGGTGTTGCAGGAGACGCCGATCAGCGAGGTTACATGCATGCCGATGCCGAATTTGTCCATATCGGCAATCTGCAGCGCGGGGTCCTTGACCTTCTCCTGGATCTGGTAGCGCCAACCGTCGCTCGGCTGCGAGGGTGGCATCGGCCGCGTGCCGAAGCCCGACATCACATTATGCGCGCTGCCGCGTTGAGCGACCTCGGGATCGCTGAAATGGACATGAAAGTCGATGATCGGCGCTACCATAAGTTCCTCCCCGATTTTTCATGATTGTTTAACCACCAAGTCACAAAGGCACAAAGAAGAAAAATTGGCCGTGCAGCGGCCCTCTAATCCTTCGTGTCTTAGTGCCTTGGTGGTTCATCTCTTTCCATCGCTACGCTGCGATCCGCACCTTCAGCACTTCCCAGGGCGGCTTGACCGCGGATTTGCCGTCGGCCTGGAAGCCCGCGAGGCGATGGATTTGCGACGCCGGGAAATAGAGACAGCCATCGGGCCCGATATCGGGCTCGTTTGGAAAGCTGATGCGCGGATCGCTGATGAGGGTTTCGAGCTTCCGGTTCTCGCCCATAACCAGCATCGCGTTTTGGGTGAAGGCGGAGAAATAGAGCTTGCCCGCACGATCGATAGTGAAGCCGGCGCAAGGCGGGATGCGCGCCACGTCCTCGATATGCGGGCTCAATTGCTCGTCCGATAGGTTTGGATCGAGCAAATATCTCGTCTCGATCCGGCGCAGTACCGGGCCGAAGAGGCAGGTGAAATAGAGCCAGCGCCCGTCATTGCTGAGCTCCAGGAGATTGACGTTGACGATCTGCACCTTGCCGTCGGCGCGGCGGAATTCCTTGCCGTCGATTACCGGAACGATGCTGCGATCGGCGCGCGTCTTCGGGTCTTTGCTCAAGACGCGCCGCGTCGCGCCCGTCTCCTGGTCGAGGATGATGATCGCGCCATGCCCTGATTCGGTGATGAAGGCGTGGCGGCCGAGGACGCGCATATGGCCGAGGACCGCGCCGGGCGGCGCGACGCTTTCGTCCATCGGGTAGACGCGCGCGACCTCGTTGCGGCGGAGATCTATCTTGACGACCTTCGCACCGCCCTCGAGGCGCGGCTGGTGGTGGGGCGCGGCGTCGTCGACCGCCCAGAGGAAATTCTCGGCATCGGCACAGACCGAATGCACATTGACGAAATGCGCCGCGGGATCGAGGCCGGGCCGCCACGCATTCCAGCGGCCGCCGGGAAAGCTGCGGAAGCTTTGATCCGGCATCGCCTCGGCGAGGCTCGGCGTCGGTGCGTCCATCCAGCGCGGGAAGCTCGAGAAGATGCGACCATCGGGCGAGACGGCGACGCCGTTGAGGATCGCGCGCTCCGACGCGGCCACGCGCACGAGCCTTGCATTATCTTCCATGGTGCTCCTCCCCGCGCGCAAACTTTATCAGTTTGACAGCGCGGTTGAAACCCAACCATGTTTCTGCGTTCGTTTGAGGGATGCCGGGGTTTGGTTGATGGTGAATGAAAGCGATGTTTGGCCGGTTCTGATCGTCGGCGCCGGGCCCGTGGGGCTGGCGCTCGCCGGTGACCTCGGCTGGCGCGGACGGCGCTGCCTCGTGATCGAGCAATCCGATGGCTCCATTTACCAGCCGCGCATGGATTTCGTCGGCGTGCGCACCATGGAATTCTGCCGCCGCTGGGGCTTGGTCGATGCGGTCGAGCACTCGCCCTATCCCCGCGACTATCCGCAGGACAATATATATTTGACCGCGCTCAACGGCTACGAGCTCGGGCGCGAGCGCTTCCCGGCGATGCAGGACGAGGTGCCGCCGCCGCAAAGCCCGCAGCATCGCGAGCGCTGCCCGCAGAACATGTTCGATCCGATCCTGAAGCAGTTCTGTCAATCGCTGCCGAGCGTCACCCTGCGCTATCGCACGAAACTCGTCGATTTCACGGAGGATGAGAGCGGCGTCACGGCCGAGGTCGAGAATAGCGAGACGGGCCGGCGCGAGACGCTCCGCGCGCTCTATCTCGTCGGTTGCGACGGCGCGGCCAGCCCGGTGCGCGAGAAGCTCGGCATCCAAATGCATGGCAAGCCGGTCATCACCTACACGACCAATGTCATCTTCCGCTGCCCCAACCTCGTCTCGCTGCACGACAAGGGCAAGGGCTATCGCCATATCTTCGTCGGGCCGCAAGGCACCTGGGCGACCATCGTCGCGATCAACGGCCGCGATCAGTGGCGTTTCTCGCTGATCGGCAGTGCCGAAAAGAAGACGGTCACCAATGACGAGATCGGCGCCGCGATCCGCCGTGCGGCCGGCTTCGATTTTGAATTCGAGATTCTGTCGGTCCTGCCCTGGGTGCGGCGCGAGCTCGTCGCCGAGAATTTCGGCAAAGGCCGCGTCTTCATCGCCGGCGATGCGGCGCATCTGATGTCGCCGACCGGCGGCTTCGGCATGAATACCGGCATTCAGGATGCGGTCGATCTCTCCTGGAAGTTCGACGCGGCGCTCGCCGGCTGGGCGGGCCCGCGGCTTCTCGGCTCTTATGAGATCGAGCGGCGGCCGGTCGCGCTGCGCAACGTCGCCGAGGCGAGCGGCAATCTCGGCCGCATGCGCTCGCCGGGCGAGAATGCCGCGCTGCTCGATCCGACGCCCGAAGGCGAGGCGGTGCGGCAAAAGCTCGGCCGCGAATTCACCGCGGCGATGACGCGCGAATGGCACACGCTCGGGATTCATCTCGGCTATCGTTACGACGATTCACCGGTGATCTGGCCCGACGGCACACCGGCGCCGCCGCTCGATGTGATGACTTACGAGCAGACGGCACGCCCCGGCGCCCGCGCGCCGCATGTCTGGCTGAAGGACGGACGCTCGACCCTCGATCTCTATGGCCGCGGCTTCGTCCTGCTGCGCCTTGGCGTGGACGCACCCGCGGCGGCGCCGCTCATCGAGGCAGCGCGGCAGCGCGGGGTTCCGCTCACCGAGGTGGCACTTGACGAGCCCGAGGTTGCGCGCGCCTATGAGCGAAAGCTCGTCCTGGTCCGTCCGGACGGGCATGTCGCCTGGCGCGACGACAAGATGCCGCCGGACCCGCTCCGGCTCATCGACTGTATCCGCGGCGCGTGACGCCGGCGGGAGGAGGCGAAGATGACGATGACACTGACGGGCGCGGCGCCGCAGCAATTGCGCGATGCCGGTTCTCTCGACGAGCTTTACGGCCATCTCGCGACGATCGATTTGGGGCCCGGTTGGGCCAAGACCTCGCCCTCGCTCTATCCATCGCCGAAAAAGAACTTCCCGCCTGCGGTTTGGCATTACGCGCAGGCGAAAGCGGCGCTCGATGCGGCGGGGCGCCTCATCAACACCGATCTCGCCGAGCGGCGCAATCTCATCTTGATCAATAAGGGGGCGGGGAGCTCCTACGGCACCTCATCGACCCTGGTCTCGGCCTATCAAATGATCATGCCGGGCGAGCATGCGCGCTCGCATCGCCACACGCCCAACGCGCTGCGCCTCGTCGTCGATGCCGAGCCCGGCACTTACACGGTGGTCGACGGCGTGCGGCTCGAGATGATGCCGGGCGATGTGCTTTTGACGCCCAATTGGTGCTGGCACGGCCATGGCAATGACGGCAAGGCCAATGGCTACTGGATCGATTTCCTCGACGTGCCGCTCGTGCACATGCTCGAGCCGATGTTCTTCGAGGGTTATCCCGACGAATATGAGAAGGGCACGCGGCCGGCGGAGCCGTCGCCGATGCATTTCCCCTGGACTCAAACCAAGGAGCGCCTTGCCGCGGCCAAACCCGAGCCGAGCGGCCGCTACGGCACGCAAGTCGAGTTCGGCGATCCCGCGATGGCGACGATCGCGCTCTATATGATGAAGCTTGCAGCAGGCAAGGACACGACCCAATTCCGCACCACCGCCAACCTTCTCTATTCGCCGGTCGAAGGCGAGGGTGAGACGATCGTCGAGGGGAAGAGCTTTCCGTGGCAGCGCGGCGATGTGCTGGTCGTGCCGGCTTGGCAAACGCATTTCCATCGCCCGGCGAGCGACGCGGTACTCTTTCGCGTGACCGACGAGCCGACGCTCTCGAAGCTCGGCTTTCTGCGCGACGAGAACGTCTGAGCTTCGTGTTGGGATCGCTGGTATGACTTCCGCCTCTTTCCGTTTGGTATGCGCCGCTTTGGCCTCTCCCCACCGCGGAGAGGTCGGCGCAAAGCGCCGGGTGGGGGGTATGGACCCGCCTTCTCCCAAGCTGCCGACCTGCGGCGCCACTACCCCCCACCCGTCAACGCTTTGCGTTGCCGACCTCCCCCTCAAGGGGGGAGGCGCAATGACGAGTTCTGCCG
>CAYMNX010000517.1:0-2938 GCA_964391905.1 uncultured Rhizobiaceae bacterium | reverse complement strand
AAGGACCGCTCCCGACCATGCTTATGCTTCGCTCCATCCCAAATTCGCGTCGTATCCGAGCAAATTGATCGTGTTCTTCTCGTCACCCCCGCGAAAGCGGGGTCGAGGGTAACCGCAGGTCGCTTGCCCCTCGATGCCCGCTTTCGCGGGCATGACGACAAAGAAATACCAGCCTCAAACCTGATCGGAGTCCGCTTTGGAACAAGCAACGAACAAGGGCGGAGCGAATGCCATCGCGGGCGATCTTCTGACCCAGCAAGCGGCTGCAGCCGCTCGATTTGCGCCCCTCTCAATGAGCGACCGCCGGCGGCACCTTGCGTCGCGCCGTTTGCCGCCTAGATTATGTAATGATCCCTATATAAGTTCCCACGGAGCTGACGATGACGGATTTTACCGGAAAGAAGGTCCTGGTGCTGGGCGGCAGCCGCGGCATCGGCGCCGCGATCGTGACGCGGTTCGCGGCGGATGGCGCGGAGGTCACATTCACCTATGGCGGGTCGAAGGCCGCGGCCGAGGCGCTCGCCGCCAAGACCGACGGCACGGCGGTTCATACCGATAGCGCCGATCGCGACGCCGTCATCGCGCGCGTGAAGGCCAGCGGTCCGCTCGACGTGCTCGTCGTCAATGCGGGAGTCCTGGAGATCGGAGATCCGCTCACCCTCGATCCCGATGCCGTCGACCGTCTCTTCCGTATCAACATTCATGCGCCCTACCATGCGGCCGTCGAGGCGGCACGGCGGATGCCCGATGGCGGGCGGATCATCATCATCGGATCGACCAACGCCGACCGCGTGCCGTTTCCCGGCATCGCGGCTTATGCGCTGAGCAAGTCGGCCCTGCAGGGAATGGCGCGCGGGCTTGCGCGCGATTTCGGCGCGCGCGGCATCACCGTCAATGTCGTGCAGCCGGGGCCGACCGACACGGATATGAACCCGGCCGATGGTCCGATGAAGGACGCGATGCACAGCTTCATGGCGATCCCGCGGCATGGCCGGCCCGAGGAGGTCGCGGCGATGGTGGCCTATCTCGCGGGACCCGAGGCCGGCATCGTCACCGGCGCGATGCTCATGGTCGATGGCGGCATGGCGGCCTGACCCGGCACAGCCCCACGACGAGGTTCAACGCAGCGTTTGCGCAGGTCGACCGGATGCTCGAACGGACGGCGTGAGCCGCCGGCCTTCGGTGCTCTCAGCGCGTGGGGCGGGACGGCGCTTCGCCGCATTCCTGCCCCCGCCGCTCGCGCAGCACCGGCCCGCCATCGACGGGGTTGATATATTCCATCTTCGCGCCATGGCACGGATCGAGCGGCGCGCCCGCGGCGAGCTGCGCCAGCGCTGCGCGCGTGCGATCGTAAGGATAGCGCGAGAGCGGCGAGACCTTGTGGCGCGCCTCATAGCCCATCGGCAGCATGGTGGCGCCGAAACGCGCGAGCCCGTCGCCTTGGGGCGCGCCCGCTTCGAATGCTTCGACCGGCGGCTCGCCGAAGACGGCGCCGAAGCTGGGGCCCCCGCATAAAGCGCATCCGAGATTCGCGCCTCGCCGCGCGAGGCCGGATTCTCAAGCGTCAAGGTGCGGCGCTCGCATCCTGCTGCGAGATCATGTCCGCCGCCGTCAAGAGCCGCGGCCGCACCTGCGCATAGCGCCAGAGATGCGGCACCGCGCGCGGCGTCGGCTCGCGCGTGATGCGCTTTATGCCTCTTCTCCCACATCGGCGCCAAGTGATAGGGCGATATCTCGGCATAGAACTCGCGGCGCTCGGCGTTAGTGGCTTCGGGGCGTAGCGGCATGGGGTGGCTCCCGATGGCACGCTTCTATGCTTAGCCTTAAAGAGAGGATGATGCAGATGTTTTTGCGGGAGGCGCAACCGTTGTTGGCGGCACTCAATTAACCCCAAACTTTTGCGGAAGAAGCATCGTAAAAACAAACATCGAGAGGATTGCTCGCACTTTCCCTTTTTGCTCCGATCAATCTTGCTCTCTTGATTATCGCTTTGTTTGCTTCTGAATTCGGATCACCATAGACGCTCACAAATAGCTGCGCAATTCGTCCCCGACTTATACGCCGGAATATATGGTTGTCATTATCTGCGAGAGAGTGGCCAAAAATGAAAATTGCAGAGCTTTTCTGATCGCAGATACTCGTAAAGCTCCGATACGCCTTGTGAAGATATGCATTGTGCATGATCTTACTGAGCTTCGCTCTACTATCCCCTTCAGAAACAAACAGCGGATACTTATCTTCATCGAGTGCGATTCGGATTTGGTCGAGCAGCGGAATATCCGTTTTTGACCACGTGTACTTGATTATCTCTGCTCCAGCGTCGAATAGATGTAAGGCTCCATGCAGATAATGCACGGTGGGCGAATGCGCCTCTTGCCATGCCACGTACGGTGCGTCTTCATTATCCTCGGGATGACGAAATCCGTCGTCAGCCGCGATGGACCGATCATCGACCTCGTCTTGCATTAATGCCCAATAAAGAAGGACGTCGTAATTGAGTGTGTAGGTATGGTTGCCTTGGAAGTGAGAAAGAAAAGCTCTGCAAGCAGCATATTGCTCCGGAAGAACATCAAATGGGCGATCAGGGTGGTTCTTTGCGATCGCTTGTACGAGGATGTTCTTCACCTCCGCCGCATCTTCCTTCAATTTAGATATTAGTGCAGACGGAGCTTCTTTGTAAGCCTTCAAGACCGCCGCAGCTCCAGTAAGGAGCTTCGTAACTTCTTCAAAATCGCTAGTCTTCAACGTGTCAAAAATAGTTTTTGCATACGGTATCTTGGAAAAATCCGCGCTGGTATAGAGGGACTCATAGCTAAATATCGTTGGCTTCGGTGCGATACTAAAACCATTTCCGAGTAGGAGATGGCGTTTCGATGCCGCCTGAGCCAACGCCTCATCAAATTGCAGGATCGATATCGCAGACAAATAAACTCCGATT
>CAYMNX010000516.1:0-1974 GCA_964391905.1 uncultured Rhizobiaceae bacterium | reverse complement strand
CGGCGAAGCCGTCGCCGAGATCGCGGCTGCG
Source organism: uncultured Rhizobiaceae bacterium (assembly GCA_964391905.1). Taxonomy (GTDB): domain Bacteria; phylum Pseudomonadota; class Alphaproteobacteria; order ATCC43930; family CGMCC-115725; genus CAIKMD01. Next base: position 1,943 of record CAYMNX010000516.1, on the reverse strand, counting down.
CGGCACGATAATGGCTTCCGGCGCCCCGCTCATCACCGGATCAAGCGGGATGACCGAGGATTGCTCCGATGGCATGCCGACCCCTTTCCACCTGTTCAAGGCACATAAGTATATGAACATCGGGGGCGGCGTCGACGCCGCCGCTTTGTTTGCCGCCTCGCCCACCCGCTGCTATAAGGCGATTCGGTGACAACCGAGCGGCAGGCAAACCGCGAGGAGCAAGCGTGGCAGCTGCGACGATTCTGGTCCTCAACGGGCCCAATCTCAATCTCCTGGGCGTGCGCGAGCCGCAGACCTATGGGAGCGAGACTTTGGCCGATATCGAGGAATCCTGTCTCGAACGCGCCGCCGCTCTCGATCTCGCCGTCGATTTCCGCCAGTCGAACCATGAAGGCCAGCTGATCGATTGGATCCAGGAAGCGCGCGAAAGCGCCGACGGAATCATCATCAATGCCGGCGCCTACACTCATAGCTCGATCGCCATCCTCGACGCGCTGCGCGCCTCCGAGCTTCCGATCGTCGAGGTGCATCTTTCCAACATCTTCAGCCGCGAGCCCTACCGTCACCACTCCTACATCAGCGCCGTGGCGAAGGGCGTGATCTGCGGCGTCGGCGGCCTCGGCTATGTTCTGGCGCTCGAGGCGATCGCCTATTTCCTCGAGACCGACGCGCAAAGCCAATCCTAAGGTTTTGTTCCAGTATGCCCAGCAAAAACGACCTGACGGTGGACGGCGAGCTTGTTCGCACCCTCGCCGCGCTCCTCGAAGAAACCGGCCTTAGCGAGATCGAATACGCGATCGGCGAGCGCCGCATTCGTGTCGCGCGTCATGCGGGACCCGTGAATGTGGTTGCGGCGGCGGCGCCGGTCACGGCGGCGAGCACGGCCGCCGCGGCACCGGTGGCCACGGTTGCGCTCGAGCCGGCAGGCGCCGTCAAGGCGCCGATGGTCGGTATCGTCCATCTCAGCCCGCAGCCCGGCGCGCCGCCTTTCATCCAAGCGGGCGATACCGTGCGCGAGGGTCAGACGCTCTTCATCATCGAGGCGATGAAGGTGATGAACCAGATTCCTGCGCCCAAAGCGGGCCGCATCGCGCAAGTTCTCGTCGCCAATGGCACGCCGGTCGAATACGGCCAGGTCCTGGCGGTGATCGAGTAGCGGGAGCGGCACCCGCGCGATGTTCGAGAAGATTCTCATTGCCAATCGCGGCGAGATCGCACTGCGGATTCACCGCGCCTGCCGCGAGATGGGAATTCGCACCGTTGCCGTTCACTCCACCGCCGATGACAACGCGATGCATGTGCGGCTTGCCGATGAGAGCGTCTGCATCGGCCCACCGGCGGCGCGCGACAGCTATCTCAATATTCCCGCGATCCTTTCCGCCGCGGCGATCACCGGCGCCGATGCGATCCATCCCGGCGTCGGCTTCCTCTCCGAGAATGCGCGGTTTGCCGCCATGGTCGAAGAGCACGGCTTCACCTTCATCGGTCCTTCGGCGGCGCATATCGAGCTGATGGGCGACAAGGTCTCGGCCAAGCGTGCGGCCAAGGAGCTCGGCATCCCGGTCGTGCCCGGCTCCGAGGCGCTTGCCGACATCGATGCGGCGCGGCACGCGGCGCAAGAGGTGGGATACCCTATCCTCATCAAGGCGGCCGGCGGTGGCGGCGGCCGCGGCATGCGCGTTGCGCGCGACCCCGACGCGCTCGGGATGCTGATGTCGCAAGCGCAGGCCGAGGCGCAGGCCTTCTTCGGCAACAGCGCCGTCTATCTCGAGCGCTATCTCGATCGGCCGCGCCATATCGAGATGCAGATCCTCGCCGATAGCGACGGTCATGTCATTCATTTGGGCGAGCGCGACTGCTCGTTGCAGCGCAATCACCAGAAGGTGCTCGAAGAGACGCCCTCGCCTGCGCTCAACGCCGATGAGCGCGAAAAGCTCGCCCGC
>CAYMNX010000515.1:0-7881 GCA_964391905.1 uncultured Rhizobiaceae bacterium | reverse complement strand
CTGTCTCCACATCACCACCGAAACGGCCAACCTCCTTCGCACCCTGCAGGCGGGCGGCGCGGAGATCGTCGCGTGCGCCTCGAACCCGCTCTCCACGCAGGATGACAATGCCGCCTCCCTCGTCAAAGACTTCGGCATCAGCGTTTTCGCCGTTTCCCATTTCAGCAGCAGCCGTTCCATATTATCGACATAAACCGGCCCCTCCTCGCTATAGCGCGCATAGCGATCGCGCGATGTGCCGCGGGTGAAGAACGAACCGCGCGTCGGATGCGTGCCGGGATATGTGCGATACGGTATGCCGTCGCCGTCGAGGTCGGTATAGCGCTGCAGCTGCTTGCCGGCTTCGAGATCGGCATGGGTCAGAACCTTGCCGCGATCGAGCTTGCGGTTGTCGTCCCAGGTGAAAGGGCGGCAGAGCCAGTCATTCATGCCGATATCAAGATCGAGCATGAGGAAAACCGGCGTCTGCAGCCGATCAGCCATGTCAAAGGCGAGCGCCGCCATCTCGAAACATTCGGCCGGATCCTCGGGGAAGAGCAGCGGATGCTTGGTGTCGCCATGCGAGGCATAAGCCGCGCCGATCAAATCGGCTTGCTGCGTGCGGGTCGGCATGCCGGTCGACGGCCCGCCGCGCTGCACATCCATCACCACGGCCGGGATCTCGGCATAGTAGCCGAGGCCGAGGAACTCGGTCATCAGGGAGACGCCAGGGCCCGAGGTGCAGGTGAAAGCGCGCGCGCCGTTCCAGCCCGCGCCCATCACGATGCCGATTGAGGAGAGCTCGTCCTCGCCTTGGACGATCGCGAATTTCGCCTTGCCTGTTTCCTTATCCATGCGATAGCGCCGTCAATATTTCATGAAGGCTTCGGCGAGCGCGGTCGAGGGCGTGATCGGATACCAGGCGCAGACCGTGGCCCCGCCATAAACTGCGCCCAAAGCCGAGGCGCTGTTGCCGTCGATGAAGATGCGGTCGCCGACCTTGTCGGCATGGCGCACGCGCAAGCCCAAAGGCGCGAGATTCGTTTTCGCGTAATCGACGCCCATATGCAGCGCCTTCACATTGGGCGCGATGAGCTTGTCCTTGCCTTGGAACTGATCGGCGATGAGCTTCTCGATCGCCGCCACATCCATGTTGAGCAGCGCCGCAAGCGCGCCGACATAGATGATGTTCTTGAAGAGTTGGCGCTGCCGCGGGTCCTTGAACTCGCGGTTGACGATCTCCGTCAGCGGCATGCCGACGACATTGATGTCGTCGCGGAATTTCGACGGCGGCATCGGCCGTGTCGAGTCATAGAAGAGATACCCGCCGGGATCGATCTCGGCGACATCCGCGTTCCATGTCTGCGGATTCATCGCCACCATAAGATCGACGCCGCCGCGCCGCCCTAAATGGCCGGCCTCGGAGATGCGCACCTCGTACCAGGTGGGTAGGCCCTGGATATTCGAGGGGAAGATGTTGCGCGACGCCACCGGTACGCCCATGCGCAGGATCGAGCGCGCGAACAGCTCGTTGGCGCTCGCCGATCCCGAACCGTTGACGTTCGCGAATTTGACGACGAAATCGTTGATGGCTTCTATCGGCTTCGGCATGCGGGTCCAGCGTGTGTCATATCGAGGAGGAATTTCTGCATGTCCCAGGCACCGGTCGGGCAGCGCTCGGCGCAAAGCCCGCAATGAAGGCACACATCCTCGTCCTTCGCCATGATGCGGCCGGTCTTCAATTCGGATGAGACGTAGATGTCTTGCGTCGGATTTTTTGCCGGCACGTTCAGATGCGCGCGCAGCTCGGGCTCGGGCTCGTTCCGCGTGAAGGTGATGCAATCCATCGGGCAAATATCGACGCAGGCATCGCATTCGATGCAAAGCGAGGGCATGAAGACCGTCTGCACGTCGCAATTGAGGCAGCGCTCGGCCTCGGCATAGCCGAGCTTTCGGTCGAAGCCCAACTCGACCTCGATTTTCACATCCTTGAGCGCCACGACCTTGTCACGCAGCGGCACGCGATAACGCGCATCGTTCGAGATGTCGTTGTCATAGCTCCATTCATGGATGCCCATCTTCTGGCTGATGAGCGCGACATCGGGCGGCGGGCGCTTCTTCACATCCTCGCCGTTGCAGAGCTTGTCGATGGAGACTGCGGCCTCGTGGCCGTGCGCCACCGCCCAGATGATGTTCTTCGGCCCGAAGGCCGCATCACCGCCGAAGAAGACATTGGGAATGGTCGATTGCATCGTCACCGGATCGACGACAGGCATGTCCCATTTGTCGAATTCCATGCCGATATCGCGCTCGATCCACGGGAAGGCATTCTCCTGCCCTACCGCAACCAGCACGTCATCGCATTCGAAATGCTGATCGGGCTCGCCGGTCGATACCAGCGAGCGCTTGCCCTTCGCGTCATAAACGGCCTTCACCTTTTCGAAGAGCACGCCCGTCAGCTTGCCGTTTTTGTGCGTGAATTCCTTGGGCACAAGCATGTTGAGGATGGGGATATCCTCATGCATCGCGTCCTCTTTTTCCCAAGGCGAGGCTTTCATCTCCTCGAAGCCCGAGCGCACGATGACCTTCACGTCCTCGCCGCCGAGGCGCCGCGAGGTGCGACAGCAATCCATCGCCGTATTGCCGCCGCCCAAAACGATGACGCGCTTGCCGATCTTGTCGGTGTGGCCGAAGGAGACGCTCGAGAGCCAATCGATGCCGATATGGATATTGGCGGCGGCTTCCTTCCGGCCGGGGATGTCGAGCTCGCGGCCGCGCGGCGCGCCTGAGCCGACGAAGATTGCGTCATAGCCCTCGGCGAGGAGCTTCTTGAGGCTGTCGATGCGCCGCCCCAGATGCAACTCGACGCCCATATCGGTGATGTAGCCGCATTCCTCGTCGGTGACGGATTCGGGCAGGCGAAAGCGCGGAATCTGTGTCCGCATCATACCGCCGGTCTTGGCGTCGCCGTCGAACATGACGAGGTGATAGCCCAAAGGCGCCAGATCGCGCGCGACGGTAAGCGAGGCTGGACCCGCGCCGATCAAAGCAATGCGCTTGCCGTTCTTCTCTTTCGGGATGCCTGGCAGGCGGTCACGAATATCGTCCTTGTTGTCCGCGGCGACGCGCTTCAAGCGGCAGATCGCCACCGGCTCTTTTTCGACGCGACCACGGCGGCACGCGGGCTCGCATGGGCGATCGCAGGTGCGCCCTAAAATCCCCGGAAACACATTCGAGCGCCAATTGATCATATACGCGTCGGTATAGCGTCCGGCGGCGATCAATCGGATATATTCGGGGACCGGCGTGTGCGCCGGGCAAGCCCACTGACAATCGACAACTTTGTGGAAGTATTCCGGGGCCGCGATGTTCGTGGGCTCCAAGCTTTCCTCTCCTTGACCCGCCGCACCCTTACGCCGAAAGACAGCTCGCGCGTCCCCGCGCGGACCCTCGGCTACAGCGTATTTCTTCCCGTTCCCCCACCCACATATTTCTCCAACAGCCGGTACTTCCTGACAGATCCCGGCCGGAATATGCTCGATGCCGAATCCTTAAGGGCGCGTCACTTTGCCCCATCAAGACCCGATTCGCAACCATCAGAAGACCACAGCCTGCCTATGGGTTATCGTTGTGCACTGCGTTAAAAAAGCTCCCGCATACGCCTCGAGTGCCGCCGTTGCTCGCTCAATGAGATCATGACACCAAGGCTTGAGCGGCCCTTGGTAACCCTCGAATCCTACACGAAAAATATGCGGCAACATACTGCATTAGTTCGAGATAGTGTCCATCTTCCCGTTTTCCAACAGGGCGTGCGAGCGCAAAGTCTCAAATGATCTTGACCCCCATCGATATGGAATATCTGCCCATTGTCTTGAAGAGTTTTGCGGGCAGTCTCGACGGATCTGCGCGCGCTATCTTTTCGCGCATTGCAGACCCTCGCGCGGCGCGACGTGCACAGGGCGCTTGCGCGGCGGCGCATCATCGAATGGCCTGCGCGCTCGCGGCGTCTCTCGGAATGGGTTTGCTGCCGGGAAGCCCCGCGCTCGACTTCAGCTGGAACGGGCATGCGCTGCGCAGCGAGACCGAGGCCTACGTGGTGCTGCACGAGATCGCGCATTTTCAGATCGCAGCATCGCACCGGCGCCGCCTCATTGATTTTGGCCTCGGCGCGGGACCCGAGACCAGCAACCGCGCCGCTGCCAATGCGGCTGCGACTGTCTTCGGCTTGGCGCGGGAGGCCGAGGAAGCCGCCGCTTCGCTGCTCGGTATCTTATGGGAAGTCGAATTCGGCCAGCCTGGCCTCGCCTCGTTCCTCGACCAGAACTGGCTCGAAGGTGCTGGTCGCCCCGGCGCTGCTGCGCATTTCACAACGGTGCTGGAGCGCCTGCAGCGATCAGGGCTCGTTGACCGCGAAGGGCGGCCGCAAGCCTGTCTTGCTGCCCTCGATTAGTGCATGGCACCAGTCTTGCTCGCGTTGACAATGTGCAACGCGAGACAGCGCTGAAACAATGTCGGCTGCGACCGGTGAAGGAGTCGGTCGATCCAATGCGATGACGAGCTCGAGCTCAGCGGCGGCTTATGCGGCAGCTTTGCGGATAACGGAGCCGTCGTCGGCTCCCAACCGCCTGGTAGGGTCATTCTAAGAAGTTCGCGCATGGAAATCCTCGTTCGTGATGCGGCCGCGCTCAGATGCTCCGCCGCGACTCGAACACGGTCGCGGCCTGATGGTTCCGGGCATCGCTGCCCGTCACGCCCGATCTGGTTCTAGGGCAACAGCTTGGAATGCGATGTGCCGCGGGTCACAGTCGGCTTCATCTGCCTCCTCATGCCGCCATTGCCGATGCCATCGAAGAGCAACGGCTTCGCTCTGAAACTGTAACATTTCATTGCTACCCCTTTCGCGACACACGGGATCGCACGCAGGCGTGCGAAAGCGGACGCATCTTGAGGGGTCTGAAGATGAAATTCGTTCACGGCGCATTTTGGGCGGCTTTGTTTATCGGCGCGCTGGCGCTGCCGGCGCTGGCCCATGACGGCAATGATTTCGACCGCTTTGGTCATGGCGATCACAACGGCGGTGATTCCGATCGCTTCGGGCATGGCGACCACGACAGCGATCCACGCATTGGTCATGTCTTCGTCATCACCTTGGAGAATGAGGGCTACGAGGTCACCTTCGGCCCCAATTCGAAAGCGCCTTACTTGTCGCAGACCTTGACGGCGAAAGGCGTGTTGCTGACGCAATATTTCGGCACCGGCCATGCGAGCCTCGACAATTATATCGCCATGATCAGCGGCCAGGCCGCGACGAACGAGACGCGCAATGACTGCCAAACCTATGCCGATTTCCAGCTCACCGGCATAACCGCGGACGGCCAGGCGATCGGCAGCGGCTGCGTCTATCCGGCAACCATCAAAACCCTGCCCGATCAACTCAAAGCCATCGGTAAGACCTGGCGCGGCTATATGGGCGATATGGGCAATGATCGGAGCCGCGAGGCGGCGACCTGCGGTCACCCGGCGCTCAACACGCTCGACAAAACGCAAAGCGCGGAAGCACCCTCGGCGGCAGTGCCGCTCGGCGATCAATATGCGACGCGACACAACCCCTTCGCTTATTTCCACTCGATCATCGATTCCCCCGATTGCCAGAAGAACGTCGTCAATCTCAACCAGCTGACGCAGGACCTGAAAAAAATAGCGACGACGCCGAACTTCGTCTTCATCACGCCCAATCTCTGCGATGACGGCCACGACGCGCCTTGCGTCAACGGCCAGCCCGGTGGCCTTGTCTCGGCCGATCAGTTCCTGCAGAAATGGGTGCCGGCGATCATGGCCTCGCCCGCCTATCAAAAGGATGGGCTCCTTATCATCAATTTCGACGAGGGCGATGCTGAGACCACACAGGATTCGTCGGGCCATGTCGTCATCACCTTCCCCGGCGAGACCTGCTGCAGCGAGCAGCCCGGCCCCAATCTCGGCAGCTTCCCGACGAGCTCGACAATCGGCACCTTCGTCCTGAACTTCCAGAATTTCGGCGGCGACCGCACCGGCGCGGTACTGCTCTCGCCCTTTTTGAAGCCCGGCACCGTCTCGAACACGCCCTTCAACCACTATTCGCTGTTGAAGACGTTCGAGGAGATTTTCGGGACACATCAATATCTCGGCTATGCCGGCCAGCCCGGCCTGGTCAGCTTCTTCGGCTGCGTCCAATCGGACATCTCGACCCGAGCCGACGACCAATTCGCCCGCTGCAGCCGCGACTGAAAGTGGATGATCGGCGCGCCGGGGCTTGCCTTGAGGCCGGTCCCGGCGCAACATCCTCCAACGGCGATGCACCGATTGGAGGGAATGATGGCCAATGAAGCAGCGACTTTGACGGCCTCCGAGCGCGCCGATGCGCTCGAGCATAAGATGATGGAAGACCTCAACGAGCGCGTGATCGTGCGCTCGGTGCTCTTCACCTCGGGCGACAAGGATCCGACCGGCCCGCTCCAGGATCCGCTGCCGGCCGGCAAGCATGTGCTGCAAGGGCCCGATCCGCGCCTCAAACCGATGCCGAAGAAGCCGACCTTGATCGATTTCTTCAAGTATCGCTTCGCGTCGGGCAATCATTTGCTCCAGAGCGCGGCGCTCGCGAAGAAAGCCGGGCATAATGAGAAAGTCATCCTCGCCTGCCTCCTCCATGACATCGGCGTGATGGGCTTCATCCGCTCCGATCACGGCTATTGGGGCGCGCAGCTCGTCGCGCCTTATGTCGATGAGGAGGTGAGCTGGGCGATCCGGGCGCATCAATCGCTGCGCTTCTTCCCCGATGAATCGGTTGGATACAAATATCCCGACATGTACATCCGGCTCTTCGGCGAGGATTTCGAGCCCGAGCCCTATATCAAGCGCGACTATGAGAAAGCCCGCGCGCATAAATGGTACATGACGGCACGGCTCATCTGCGTCAACGACATCTATGCCTTCGATCCCAATGTCAATCCGAGCCTGGATGAGTTCGTCGACATCATTGGCCGCAATTTCCGTCAGCCCGAGGAAGGGCTCGGCTGGGACGATACGCCGTCATCCCATATGTGGCGCACCATCATGATGCCGACACGCGCGCTTTAAAAGAAGCGGCGACGAGACGAAAAGCGACGCGGCGCAGGCCGCGCCGTTTTTTCGCGACGATTACAGTGCCAGCAGCGCCCGATTGCGGTCAAAGATCCAGCGTGTTGGGCGCAAAAATCTCCTCAAGCGGCAGCACGCGCGGCGTCAACCCTTGCTCATGCGAATATTGCGCGATGGTCTCGAGGATGCGGCGATTGGCGACGACGCCATAGGGATAGGGATCCTGCCGCAATGCCGTCGCAGTCTCGGGCGGCAGCAACCCAGTTTGCAAATGACTTTGCGCGGCCTCGAGAATTTGGGCGAGCCATTTGTCCTTCGCTTCACGGAAGGCGTTGAAGATATTTAAGACGACCCAAGGATGCCGCTCGACGATGCTGCGCCGCACGACCATCGCGTGGTTGATCGGAAAGAAGCCCGTCTTCGCAAAGTAACGCCGCCCCTCTTCCGCTGGATCGCGAAACAAGAGATGGATGTCGGACCGGTCCTCGAGGCGAATACGGCTGCGATCGACCGCGTTGTCGTTCGCGATGTAGTGCAGCGCCGCATCGAGCCGGCCCTCGACCAGCATCGTACCGATACTCTCATGCACAGGAATGCGATGCAGCGTCACGCCCGGCGGCGGCTTGAAGCCGGTAGCGCCGCCATGGCTCACCTCTTCCGTGCGCTCCATCCACCATTCCATTTGGGGCGCGGTGACACCAAATTCGTGCTGCAGCACGCCGCGCGTCCAGAGCGCCGCAGTCTGCTGATATTCGGGGATGCCGACGCGCTTGCCGTTCAGATCCA